>CAZLPC010000072.1:0-10016 GCA_964561305.1 uncultured Anaerolineae bacterium | reverse complement strand
CCCAACTAACCCCCACCCCTACACCCGAGCCTGACCTGATTGTGACTAATGTGGGCAATGGCGATAATGGCAATATTTTGCAGACGATTCTATTGTTTTTTATGGGTATTTTGGCAGTAGTGGGTGCAGTGGGTAGCTTTTTGGCCTATCAAGTGTGGCGCTTAGAGCATCGTGGTATGCACGGGTTAAATCCTGTTCAAAAATCGTATGCACGCCTAGCAAGTTATGCAGCATGGTTGGGCATTCGTCTTAGTAGCTTGCAAACCCCCACCGAACGACAACGGGTACTGTCTAAAGAAGTACCAGAAGGCAAGCAACCGATTGGCACAATTACGGTGTTATACAGCCAAAATCGTTTTGGTCGCCCACTAGAAGACCCCTATCAGCAAGAAGCCAACACCGTCTCTCAAGAAGCATGGGGCGACGCACGGCGGGCCTTTTTGCGCCGCAAATTTGGCCGCCGCCAACCCTAGCACCGAGCCCTGATCAAAAGGTAGTACAATTTCTACCTTTTGATCATTTGTGAGGATGTGCCAATTCGTATACAATTGATGTCTGTTAAGCCCCATGCGGAAAGCCGCCATTTAAGAGAAGAGGCTTTAGGACACTATGGAACGGATTATTAACCTTGCAAAACAGGGTCTCGTCATTTACGGTGCAGTCGAGACAGCGTTGATACGGTATTACCATGTGTTGCTGGGCATGGCTCTTGGCACGTTGATCGGCATTCTCTTTGTGCCGGTTTACTTTCGCCCCAATGCCGTACCCGCGCAAATGGACAACACCTACCGCGAGCAATGGATTAAAGACACCGCCAATGGGTATCAGTATGTCGTTAATAATGCCGATACACTGGGGGATGCTGAGGCAGCCGCACAACTGCGGGCCCGCGCCGAAGAAGAAGCTAAAGCCAAACTAACCGATGTTGGCGCAACCCCCGGCGATATTGATGCTTTAATTAGAAATAATGAAAACGATACCTATTTGGTGGCTAGCCTAACATCTATTAGACCGTATGCAGAAGATGTACGCGGTTCTGCGGCCGAGCAAAAAGAGCAATATAGTGAAGGCCCACCCGGAGCCATCGTAAGAGCCTTAACTACTTTAGGAATTTTTGCTTTATTTGGTATTTTGGGTTTATTGGTGACGATTGTCTTTAAACTGTTTGATATTCCATTTCTCAAGCAAATTCGCAATCTCATCAATCCTAGAGAAGAAGACCCTAGCCTTGCCGCGGCCAAAGCTCGCAAGAAAGAGCGCGAGCAAGCCGCCAAGATGAAGACGGTCTTTGATTCACCGCCTGTGGTGCAGTTCACCACCTCTTACCTTAGCGGTGACAATTATTATGACGACTCGTTTGCTATTGAAGTGGGCGATCCAGACGACCACAAACGTCCATTTTTGGGCGAGTGTGGGGCTGGCATTTCAAAAGCCTTCAAAGAGACGGGACGCTCTGACAAACAAGTAGTGGCCACCGAAGTCTTCTTGTTTGATAAAGTAGACGGCGCGACTATTACGAATGTGCTGATGTCAGAAACCGCTTATCAAGACGAAGAGCTGCGGGCCGAACTGGCCCCGCGTGGTGCATTGCAATTGGCGCGGGTGGGCGAAACATTCGTCCTAGAAACCCAGACCTTGCAAGCCCAAGTGACGGTTTTAAGTGTTGAGTATGCCGAAGCTGAAAAACCCAACTATGTTTTAAGCAAAGTAACGGTTGAAATTGCAGTTTGGCAAAAAGAAGGCGCTCCCGGTGCTGTTGACCTAAGTGGCAAGGGCAGTGATGATGATTTTGTGATGCCCAAGCCGATCATTGACTTCCCGTTGGATGATGAGCCAGTGGCCCCGCCCCCGGTACGCCAAGAAGTTCGGCCCCTAACACCCGCAGACTTCCCACCACAACCACCCATCCAGCAGCAGCAACCCATGACACCACCCCAACAGCAAATGCCGCCCCAACACCAACCGATTGCGCCACCACCCACCCAACAGCCCACACAAGGGATGCCGCCGCAAATAGGAGACCTGACGCAACCGCGCCAGCCTTTCCCGGCCCAGCAGCCGCAACAACAACCCTATGTGGCGCAGCCGCCTGTGCAGCAACAGCAGATGCCACCCCAACAAGGGCAACGCCCACCCGCGCCACCACCCCAACAGGGGCAACGCCCGCCTGTACCACAACAAGGTGGCCGCCCACCCATTCCGCAGCAAGGTGGCCAGCGCCCGCCGATACCACAACAGGGACAAGGCAACCGCCCACCTGTGCCACAACAAGGGCAGGGCAGCTATCCGCCACTGCCACCCCAGCGCCGCGCCGACGATGATTCACCTTTTGGCGACACCGGCGACTTCAATCTGTAGTCAGTGGCTTTGTTTGAACTAAAATCAATATCCGCTAGCTTGATTTTGCATCAAGTAGCGGATATTGTTGTTCAGCCATATACAGCGAGAGGATACACAACCATGATAGACTGGAACACCACCGCTTTTTTGTTTCCCGGCCAAGGGTCTCAGCAAGTCGGGATGGGCAAGGCCGTTGCTGACGAGTTTCCAGCCGCCAAAGCTATTTTTGACCAAGCCGATGCTATTTTTGGGCTGCCTTTTAGCCATCTTTTATTTGAAGGGCCCGAAGATGAACTAAACATGACCTATAACACCCAACCCTCTATGTTTGTTACCAGCCTAGCTGTGCTAGCGGCCCTAAAAACAGTCTATGGCGATCTGCAACCTGCAATGGTGGCCGGTCATAGTTTGGGTGAAATTACTAGCCTTGTAGTGGCAGATGCCATCGAGTTTGAGGCGGGGTTACGCTTGGTGCGCGAGCGGGCACGGTTGATGGGGGTGGCCGGCGAAAAATCGCCGGGGGCCATGGCCGCTATTTTGGGGCTAGATGTAGAACCCTTGCGCGAGATTTGCCAACAAGCCAGTGCAAGCGTTGGACAACCCGTCGTCGTAGCCAACGACAATTGCCCCGGCCAAGTTGTCATCTCTGGAGATCGCTCGGCCCTAGAGCAAGCCCTAGAACTGGCCAAAGCTGCGGGCGCGCGTCGCATCTTGCCGTTAGCAGTTAGCGTCGCAGCTCACTCGCCCTTAATGGCAGAATCGGCCCGCGTCTTCAGCGAGACTATCTTGGCCGTTACACCAATTGATACCCCTAAAATTCCCGTTATCGGCAACGCTAATGCCGACTTTTTACCCACACCAGAATTTATTCGGCAAGAATTGAGCATTCAAATCACCTCCTCAGTCCGTTGGACAGAAACCATCCAACTGATGCTAAAACACGGCATCAAAACCTTTATAGAAATTGGCTCTAAAAACGTGCTGTGTGGCTTATTAAAGCGTATTGATCGAGATGCGGTGTGCATTGTCATTGAAAAACCAGAAGATATTCATCAATTGGCAACTATCCCCTAACAACAGGTTAAAAGTGTTTGACTTGAACTTAAAGGTGGCTTATACTTTTAAGCATCAAGTTACTTTTTTATGAGGAAAGTATTGACGGATGCGTGAGACACCCTATATAACCTCAAAACACATAAACACCTGTTAAAAAAGACACGGGGCCAAAACTTGCCGCGTGTCTTTTCGTTTAATAAGTTTTTATTGACAGTTGAACAACACCACAAAGGAGCGCAAACACGATGGATTCAGCAATGATTGGCAAAATTCAAAAAGCAAAAGAATATGCCGAGCAACCCGAACGGATGCAGTTTTTATCATTTAAAGTCGAATTTCAAGGCGAAAATAGCCCCCATACCGTTAGCTTTAATGAAGGCGAGTGGACTTGCACATGCAGCTTTTTCCACAGCCGCGGTTTTTGTAGCCACACCATGGCCCTACAACGCGCTTTGGGCAAGATGTTAACGCTGCACAATGACGAAGCGGCCAAACAAGTCGCTGAACTGGGTGCAGAATAGAAGAACGTATTGTTCAAGATAGTTATCTTACGCATTCCGACAAAAAGCCCCGCACAATATTGTTAACGGGGCTTTTTTAACATCTTCAGTTATTGCAGGTCATAGCTGCCACCCGGATCAAGGATGATCGCGTTCGAGAGAGTTTTGCTGTTGACCTCGACGGCCCATGCAAACGCGTCTTGTACAATAGGTGGAAACGTGTTGTAGTGTGCGGGCATCACAAAACGTGGGCGCAATAACTGAATGGCCCGCACCGCATCATCGGGCCCCATCGTAAGAAAGTCCCCAATGGGCACAATTGCCAAATCAATACCTTTTTGCCCAATTAGTTCCATGTCACTAAACAAGGCTGTATCGCCAGCATGATAAATCCGTAGCCCGTTGTTTAAGGTAATGTATAAACCATTAGGCGAACCTGCTGGGCTTCCGTCGGGCATGGTGGCGCTATGAAACGCAATAGTCATCTGCACACTACCAAAGTCAAACTTAGCAGTTCCGCCCGTGTTGCCCCCAATCGCTTTTTCAACACCTTGTTTGTTAAGCCAATTGGCTACCTCAAAGTTGCCAAATACGGTTGCACCCGTGCGCTTGGCAATCGCCACCGCATCGCCTACATGATCACCATGCCCATGTGTCAGCAAGATAAAGTCGGCGGCAATAGTATTGGCATCTAATGAAGCAACGGGGTTGCTACTGATAAATGGATCAATGAGGATCGCATGGTCGGCGGTTTCAATATAAAATGCCGAATGTCCGATCCATGTAATTTTAACTGCCATGAGAACCACTCCTCACCTTATAAAAGCGTTAATGCCATTGTATTATAATCTAATCAATACCGTGTGTGCGTAAAAATGAGGATTTTAAAGGATGATCAAACTTTTGCACTTTGCCGATGTTCATATTGGGATGGAAAATTATGGCCGCCCCGACCCCAAAACAGGGCTGTCATCCCGTGTGATTGATTTTTTGCGGCGCATGGACGAGATGATTGAATATGCCCGCAACAATGGGGTAGACGTGGCTATTTTTGCAGGCGATGCTTTTAAAAACCGCACTCCCAACCCCACCTTTCAGCGCGAATTCGCATGGCGTATTTTAGACTTGGCTGCAACTTGCCCTGTTGTATTGTTGGTGGGCAACCACGACTTACCCATTAATGCCAAAAAAGCCTCTAGCATTGAAATTTATGAAACGCTGCAAGTACCCAATGTCTATGTAGGCAGCCGCTATGAATGTTTTACTGTCGAAACACAAGCGGGCCCATTGCAAGTAGCCACCGCGCCCTATCCAATCCGTGCCCGATTATTAGAAGATGACGATATGTTGCAACAACGCCACACCATCGCCGATGTGGATAGGCTAATGCAACAAAAATTAGAGTTGATCATCCGTGATTTGGGTCATAGTGCCGATCAACATGAGATGCCCAGAGTGTTAACCGGGCATTTTAGCGTGTTGGGGGCCATTCATGGCAGCGAGCGCCAAGTGATGTTGGGGCGCGACATTGCTATTACCCTTTCTAATTTAGCTGATCCGGTCTGGGATTATATCGCGCTAGGACACATTCATAAGTTTCAAGACCTGACCCACGACCGCGCCGATTTGCCGCCTGTTATCTATAGTGGCAGCATGGAACGCATTGATTTTGGGGAAGAAGGTCATGCTAAGGGCTTTGTGTGGGTAGAGCTAGAGCGCGGTCATGCCAGCTATCAGTTTATACCGCTTAATGCACGCCCATTTTTGACGTTGCGGGTAGACATTCGTCGCGCCAATCATCCAACTGAAGCGGTGCTGGCCGCTATTCAGAAGCATGATATGGCTGAGGCAGTGGTGCGCGTGATTATCAAAGCCGATTTAGAATCGAATGCTTTATTGAATGTAGGTGCAATAGAGCAAGCCCTTCGCTCGGCCCATGTTAGCGCCATCGCCTCTATTCAGCGCCAAATAGAACATCCGGTGCGGGCGCGGCTGGGGGCCACCCCCGAAGGACTGACCCCATTAGAATTGTTGCAGCGTTATTTTGAAAGCCGCGATATTTCTGCCGACCATATAGAATATTTGTTGACACAGGCCGAAGTCCTGATGCACAACCAAGACTAGCGACTACCCACATTACTGCTGCTCATAATGCGCTGAAGCTGTTGCAGCGTTAGGGTTAGGCGTTCGTCCCGCAGTGTGGCAATGGCGCGGCGGCTGCGTTCGGCTTGGGCCAAATCAAGTGTGTGGGTAATAAGGGCTTCTTCAAAGCGCGGCCCACGCATAACCTGAGCGCCGCTGGGATCAACAATGGCGCTGGCCCCCCAGAAATTCTCGCCATTTTCAAACCCGACCCGATTGCAGTGTACAATATGGGTGGTATAGAGCATGGCATAGGTTTGCAGAAAATTATTAACACTGCGTTCTGTGCCCAATGCCTCGTGTTCATCAATGCCGCGCCCGGGGCTGGCACTATGAAAAATCATGACATCGGCCCCATCTAGCCACAACAAATAAGAAGCCGATACATGCCAAAAATCTTCACAGATCAAAATGCCCACGCGCCCAAAACGGGTATCAAAAGCCATAATTGCATTACCCGGCTCAAAATAGCGCATATCGTCAAATTGACCATACGTGGGCAAATAGCATTTATGATGCACATGGGCCACACTGCCCTGTTGAATATAGGCGGCTGCAATATGATAGTTGCCGCGCCCCGAATGATCGACAAAGCCCACTACTACATCTATATCGAGCTGGCGCGATGCCTCACGGATCGCCTGCATGGGCGCGTCATCTACGGTCATTGCCAATGGCTGCGCCAAGTCGCGCAGGTAATACCCCGTCAGCGATAGCTCTGGAAACACCAGTAGCTGAATCCCCTCAGCAGCGGCCTGCTGCATCAGTGCGATATGTTCGGTCGTATTGGCGGCCACATCGCCAAACTTGGGATGGATTTGGGCAAGCCCAATATTTACTCTCATTGGTAGTTTTTCCTAGCAATTTCGTCTACACTTACGGCGTATGGATAATTTAGTTTATCATGGAAAAAATCGAGTCGGGTTGTCAATACAAAATGAAGCATTCACCCACTACCGATCCACTTTTGGCATGGCGTTCTGAATTTCCTATTTTAGCTGACTGCACCTATCTCATCAGTAATTCACTGGGGGCCATGCCCCGCGGCGTATATGACTCGCTTAAAAACTATGCCGACACTTGGGCCATGCGGGGTGTGCGGGCTTGGGGTGAGGCATGGTGGGAGCTAAATGGGCACATAGGCGATCAAATCGCCCCTTTGATGGGTGCGCCCTCTGGCAGTGTCTTGGTGCATCAAAACGCCAGCATTGCCAACTCAATCTTGTTGAGTGGGTTAGATTTTAGCGATGAGCGCCGTACTAAAGTTGTCATTTGTGACATGGATTTTCCATCGGATATTTATGTTTTGCGCCAATGGTTGCCGCCGCATTATGCTATTGAGACCATTCATAGTCATGACGGCATCACAATTGATACCGATGCGCTATTGAATGCCATAGACGAACACACCCGTTTGGTCAGCTTGTCGCATGTGTTGTTTCGCAGTGCCTATATTATGCCTGCTCACGCCATCATTGAAAAAGCCCACCAAGTTGGCGCACAAGTGCTATTAAATGGCTACCATAGCGTGGGTGTAATTCCGTTGGATGTTGTGGCATTAAATGTAGATTTTTATATTGGCGGCACGCTAAAATGGCTATGTGGGGGGCCGGGCGGCGTGTTTATGTATGTTCGTCCCGATTTACTAACAACGCTAAATCCCAAAGTAACAGGCTGGTTCGCACATCAGCAACCATTTGCGTTTGATATTGAAAATTTCGTGCTGCGCGAAGATGCCTATCGTTTAATGAACGGCACACCGGGTATTGCGTCGCTCTATGCCATTCAGCCGGGCGTGGCAATCATGAATCAAGTTGGTGTAACGGCTATCCGCGCAAAATCTATGCGCCAAACAGCCCTACTGATTGAAATGGCCGATAAATATGGCTATGCGGTTGTATCTCCATGTGATCCCGCCCAACGGGCTGGCACAGTTACAGTTAACCCACCTCATGCTTTTGAGGTCTCGCGGGAGTTGTTGGCCCGCAACATCGTAATTGATTATCGCGCTAATGCGGGCATCCGTATCGCCCCACATTTCTATAATAGCGATGATGAAGTCCGTTTCGTGATCGAAAGCATCGCTGCCATTTTGCAAGACAATAGTTGGCAACAATATAACCAAAGGACATTCGTAACCTGATGACTATTTATGACATTACCCGCACTGTTTCGCCTTCGTTGGCTGTGTTTCCCGGTGACACCCCATTTTTTGCAGACCAAAAAGCTGCCCTTAAAAATGGCGATTCGGTCAATGTTTTTACATTCAGCATGAGTGCCCACATCGGCACTCATGCCGATGCACCCTATCACTATGACGATGCTGGTATTTATGTGGCCCAATTGCCCCTAGAACGCTATCTTGGCCCCGCACATGTGGTGACAGTCAATCGGCAAACTGGAGGCATTGTGCCCGACGATCTTGCTCATGCCGATTTAACAGGTGCAAAACGCCTGCTTATTCATACATGGGCCAGCGAACATCCGCATGACCAGTGGACAGGTGATTATCTGTATCCAACTATAGAATTGATTGATTGGATTGCTGAGTTGGGGATATTTCTGATTGGTGTAGACGGCCATTCGGTAGACCCCGCCGACAGCAAAACTCTGGACAGCCATCATCGGCTTAATCATCATGACATTTACATCATCGAAACACTTTGCCTAACGGGTGTGCCCGATGGGGTGTATGAACTGATTGCGTTGCCACTGAAGATTGCAGGCGTTTGTGGCACGCCGATTCGCGCTATTTTACGTACAACAGAGTAGCTAAAATTAAGGAGCAACCCAATGGCTGAAGTGTCAGGAATTGGAATTTTGTTCTTGGCGATCTTCTTCTTTAGTTTGATCGGTTTTTATGTCGCCATTCGGCAAAGGTTGTTAAACCTAGCACCAGCGGCCATATTGTGCAGTGCCACCACCATTGTCGCACTGATACTATTTGGGCTGACTAATGACGGTGTGGACGATAACCTAGCATTGGTAGGTGGCTTTGGGGTAGGGTTGGCTTTTACGGGCATGATGATTACGATGGCGGCCTTCTTTCAAAACAACGAACCTGCATCCCTTGCTGCTTATGATGCTATGTTGGCCAAACGCGACATCCCCCCCGACGATAACTCGCAATCTTCGGCGTAGAGCAGGCGTTGCGTGATCACGCCAAAAGCGTAGGCATTGGTTTGCCAACTTTATGATAGAGTTATCTTTGAGCAAATATCTCTGCAAACCTTGACATAGATTGACCCAAAACCATGAACGATAAACAACCACCGCACTCTCTACCCGAAGACCTTGGGGGCCTGACACAACCCCACCCAGCGGCGGATGTAGATGACACACCCGATCCGAACCGCACGCCGATGCGACCTGCGGTTGTGCCGCCACTACCCGAACCGCTAGAGTCGCGGGCCAACCACGAGCCATATATGCGCCCGCCCTTGGCCGAACACACTCAAGAAATAGCCCGCCCTGCAATCCATAGTCAAAACACCATGCCGATTGCGCCGCAACAACTACCGTCGCCGCCACCAACACCAATAATGGGGCCAAATACGCCGGCTGTACGCCAGCAGCGCAAACGCCGCATCCGTAAATCAGCACGACGTGGCTGTGCAGTGGGGCCCAGTTGTTTAATTGGGTGTTTTAGCGTGGTGGGGGTCACAATTATCGCAGTGTTGTTTAGTGGCTGGCTAACCTATCGCAGCTATACTGCCAACCTAAACACATTATTGGACGATTTTGATGACCGTGTGGCGGCCCAAGACTTTGGCACAACCTTCATTTACGATAACAATGGAACCGAACTAGGTAAATTTGCCGAGCAAGGCCGGCGCGAGCGCATCCCGATAGAGGAAATTCCTGATGTGGTAATTTATGCCACCATTTCTATCGAGGATGACTCATTCTATGAAAACAGTGGCGTAGATTACAGTAGTATTGCCCGTGCGCTACGCGATAATATTTTGCAGGGGCAAA
>CAZLPC010000071.1:0-10032 GCA_964561305.1 uncultured Anaerolineae bacterium | reverse complement strand
GCTAAAATTGTTTTGGTTTGCCCACAATCGTATCCATAATAAGTGGATGGGTTTGTACAGGGGTATCGCTGATAATATAGACATTTTGCTCAATCCAGCGCGTCGCCATGGAAAGACGGGTTTCGTCGGTGGCGTGCAACCGAAACAGCATATCGCCTACCTCTACTTTTTCGCCCACTTTAACAAAGGTTTCTACCCCCACGGCGTGATCAACGGGATCGCCTTTTTGCTCGCGTCCACCACCCAAATCTACGACGGCGCGGCCAATTTGACGCGCATCGATCCGGGCCATATAGCCCGATTTGGGTGCGGCGATGGTGTTTTGTAGGCGGGCTTGGGGCAATAGAGATGTATCATCAATCTGATTAGGGTCGCCACCTTGTAGCTCTATGGTATCACGGAATTTTTTGAAGGCGCTGCCGTCTTCAATGGCACGCATGGCGGCGACTTTGGCATCGGCAAATTTTTGCACAGGGCTGTGTGGCGACAAAATAAGCATGTGGGCGGCAATCGTAATGCATAATTCAATAAAATCGGCGGGGCCTTCGCCGCGCAAAGTTTCTACGGCTTCGCGAACTTCTAGGGCATTGCCGGCCGTTATGCCAAGCGGTTGGTTCATATCTGTAATAACTGCCGTCACTTGGCGGCCCGCATCTACGCCAATATCTACCATGGTTTGGGCCAGTTGGCGGGCCTCGTCAATGGTTCGCATAAAAGCGCCTTCGCCACATTTAACATCTAATACAATAGCCTGCGCGCCGCCCGCTAGTTTTTTGCTCATGATGCTGGCGGCAATCAGCGGCATACTGGGGACAGTGGCGGTTACATCGCGCAGGGCATACATTTGCTTGTCGGCGGGGGCCAAATTGCCCGACTGACTTGCAATCACCAATTCGTTGCTTTGCGCTGCTTTTTTGAATTGGTCGGGCGAAAGCTCGGCCCGAAAACCCCGAATAGATTCTAGCTTATCAATTGTGCCACCAGTATGCCCCAAGCTGCGCCCACTCATCTTAGCCACCGGAACCCCGCACGCCGCTACAATTGGCAACACCACAAGCGAAGTTTTATCGCCGACACCACCTGTCGAATGTTTGTCAACCGCAAAGGGCACTACACCGCTCAGATCAATCATGTCGCCGCTGTGGGCCATCGCAAGGGTAAGATCAACCGTTTCACGGCGCGTCATGCCATTAAGCTGCACGGCCATTAGCCATGCCGCCATTTGATAGTCGGGTATTTTGTTGGCGGTATATTGCTCGACCAGCCAATAAATTTGATCGGTCGAAAGTTCAATTTTATCGCGCTTGCGCACAATAATTTCAATAAAATTGAGTGTTTTCATCGTTTCGGGGACTTGGGGTTTCACAATTGCACTCCAATCGTCATAATATCGTTCGCAACGACTAAAAAAGGGGGTTGTGTACTATGCAAGCATTTTTGAATGTGCTGGGCTTGATGTTGGCTTATGGTGTGCTGCATAGTCTTTTAGCTGCTACTGGGTTTAAGGCCATTGTGCGTCGTTTAATGGGCGAACGCTTGTATCAAGGCTGGTATCGTTTAGGCTTTAACACTATCGCTGTTGTTACCTTTTTGCCAGTGTTGGTTTATGTTGGCTTAAAGAGTGGACCAACGGTTTGGCAGTTAAGTGGTTTGGCAGCGATAGTGTTACAGATACTACAACTTATTGGCTTTTGTGGTCTAGCTTTCTCTCTTTTGCAAATTGATACCGAGCGTTTTTTGGGCTTTCGGCAGCTTGTGACGTGGTTAGATCGTAAGCCGTTGCCACTTGCTCCTGAGCCTTTGGCTGTTAATGGCGTGTATGCTTTGGTAAGACACCCGCTTTACCTCTTTAGCCTGCTTCTGATTTGGCCCGTGCCAACGATGAGCAGTGCATGGCTGGGCTTTTGCGTGGGCACAACCCTATATTTTGTCGTTGGGTCACTTTTTGAGGAGCAAAAGCTTCGTCAAGAATTTGGTGATGCTTATGCCTCTTATCAGCAGAAGGTGGCATGGCTTATCCCATTTTTGCGTTGGCCTAGCCCTTTGCGCTAGGTGTTTAATCTATATCTATCGGATTCAATAAAAAACAAAACACGAGGAGTTTTAATCACATATCATGTCTAGCAGACGGTCAAAAATGGCACAACAACAGCAACAACAACTGTTGATTATTGGGGGTGGGGCGCTGGCAGCCGTTGTCGTTGCGGTGGTTGCTATCTTTCTCATTTCTAGTGGGGCAAATGTAGAAGTGTGCGATGCCGACGATGAAAGCTGTTATGGCGCTTATGTTAGTGCCGAGCAAGGCTTTACCGAAGAAGGCTTTGCCTATGTTGGTAGCACCGATGCCCCGATTATGATCGGCGAGGTGGCCGACTTTGCTTGCCCTCACTGTGTGAACTATCATCCGACCATGAAGCGGCTGGTTAATGACTTTGCGACCTCTGGTGCTGCACAGTTTGTATATTTGCCCGTTAATTGGACGGGTGGCAACAATAGCACTGTGGCGGCGCAAGCAGCTTATTGTGCAGGCGAGCAAAACGCATTTTGGCAATTTCATGAAGAAATTTTTGAGTTGTCGCAAAATGAAGGGCCCAATTCTTTTAAGCGCGACACGTTCTTGAGCATGGCCGGCGATATGGGCCTTAATAGCGGTACTATGGAGCAGTGCATGAACAATAGCCGTTCGCGGCGAGGGGTGACGGCTGCGCTCAATTTGGCACAGATTTATGGTGTTACGGCCACACCCAGCGTTATAGTGAGCTATGATGGTGGCAACACATGGTCACGCTTACCAAACCGCGATTACAGCGCCATTAGTGCCGAAATTTTGGCAGTTCAACCCAGAGCTACTACTTCTTAAGTATAGCTATAGGGGATTGCAACAAAAAACCGCTTGACGAAACACCAAGCGGTTTTTTGTTTTTACAGGTACACCCTTTAGCGGGTAACGGGGACAGTATTAATGTTGGCAGAGAGTTGAATCCAATTGCCAGCATTAGAGACCCATCCAATAAATGTGCCTTCGCCAAGTGCTTCATAGCGCACATTTAGCCACTGGCTATCGGCGGTGCGACCCAAGACAACAACAGTTGTACCATTGCCCACAGTGCGCACTAAAACGCTATTGATGCTAGGTGTCTCATAAAGATTGAGGTTTGTGCCAGCAGGAATGGAAACCACACCCGTGACTGTGCCAGTTGTGGCGGGTTGTGAAGTGGTTGTGGTGGGCGCGGTGGTGCTGGGTGTGGCTTGCGAATCCACAATTGAGGCAGGATCATTATAGGCCACGGGGCGGAAGATATTAAATACATCATCCGGATTGTCGAGGGCAAAGAGTTCGGCCACGGTAGTAACGGTGCGCTCGCGATAAACAATGGTTAAGAAATCGGCGCGTACCCAACAATCAAGCGTGTTGCCACTCTCTGCTGTAAACAACGAGCTTAACCAAATTTCAGAAAGTGTCAAAGCAGCCACTTCTGCTTCATTTTCTGGTGGCAATGTCTCAAAGATCGCAATGTCTATAGCATCAACGGGCACAAACGGTGTGGTAATGCTGGGGTCGGCAGGCCCAGCATAACCCACAATTTGCAATTGGGTGCTGTTGGCGATAAGCCCTAATGAGCGCGCTTGGGGCGATGGATACTCGCGGCATTGCAAGTTGCCATTGCCTGCCACATTTACTACACCCAAAATGGGTAGGGCGCGGCGGTCGGTTATGGGGGTGCCACTTGTCGTAGTAGTGGGTTGGGTAACAGAGCTGCTGGGTGAAAGCACGCTAGTTTCAACATCTACAGGGGCTGCTGCAAAGTTATAGGGCACGGGGCGGATAACAGGCACAAAGAAGGGGAATAACTCTAGCCCGAAGAACTGATCCACCGTGCGGATGAACTCGGTTTGATAGGTGAAGATTAAGAAATCGGCGCGTGTCCAGCAATCAATCACGTTGCCGTCGGGTGCGTTCCACAACGCACTAATCCAGATGTCGGTAAATTCGAGATCATCGTAGTTGCCGGCAATCTTATTGCCTTCTTCATCTTCGGTGGTGCGTGGCAAGGTGCTGAAAACCGCGATCAACTCGGCTGAAACTGGGATAAATGGCGTATCCACACGCGGATCGGCGGCAGCAGCATAGCCCACAATTTCCATGGTGGTATTGTTAGGAACCAAGCCCAGCGACCGTGCTTCTGGCGATGGATATTCGCGGCATTGCAAATTGACACCCGGATTCAAGTTCACTTGGCCGCGCAATGTGCGGTCAATACCTTGTTGGGGCGGGGCAGCAGGTGGTGGGCTTACTGGTGCAGTATCGGTGGTGGCGGGCGGCGGCGGAGCAGTGTCAGTTGTGGTTGTAGTGGCAGGGCTTAGGCCTTCGGGAACATCACTGGTTGTAGTGGTCGTGTCCACAACGGGCGCGGTGGTGTCGGTTTCTGTGCCGCTACTGCCAATACTAGTGTCGGTGGTATCGGTGGTATCAGTAATGGGCGGAGACGTGGCGGCATTGGGATCAATTTCTGGAATTTCGGGCACAAATACGGCCAATTCCTCGTTGATAATTGCACCGGGCAGGCTGGTAATGTCGGCGCTGATGGTTGTGCCAGCAATTGAGAGGCCGGCGGAGGCGTTGGCATAGAGGAGTACTGTATGGAACTGGCCCCCGACAAATGGGTAATTGGGCAGTTCGAAAGTTGCATCGCCGCCACTACCGCTAATATTAGCAACCAGCGAGTAAGTACCAGCTTCTACATCAACTGCATCGCTAGCGCTATATACCGATAATTCCTCTGCTATGGTCAAGTTATTCTCGCTTAGGCGCACAGTTGCCGCACCAGTGGTAACCGTGTTGATGATCCGCACACGGGCGATGTTGCTGGGCAAATTGGCAATATTGTCTTCATAGATCGAGAAAGTGAACGAGCCATCGGCCAATGCGCCTACGGCAACCAAGCTGGCTGCGCCAGTTGCACTAGAAATATTGACATTAGTCAGTGCAGTGGGGGCAGAGTTTGCTGCTTCACCCGCAGGTCGCACAGCTAGGGCAATATCGCCTGTTGGCAACGCAACATGCTCTGTCACTATGCCCGGCTCTAGGCCCACAAAAATTTTCACATCGTTGGCATAAACATCTACTGTCGGTGCATCAGGGCTACCGTGGGCAATGCGGGTTAACACAGTATTATTGGCAGGATTGGCATTTAAGGGAGCTGTTAGGCGGATAACAGTGGGGTTTTCAGGTGTGCCAGCCGCAATAAACTTATATAGCAAGCCAGTATTGATATTAACGGATCCCAAATCAATTAAGGCTTGGTCGGGGGTGCTGCCACTGGCCACAACCACTAAGTCCCATGTGTTGACGGGTGGATTAACCGTGCCAAACGGCACATTGAATGTGATGCCTTCGGCGATGGGCGCACCATTTTGGGTACGGATGTCTATGGGGCCAGCCCCAGCAATGGCATGAACAGCGTGCAAGCGAGCTTGGCCAAGCTGCGACGGGCTTAGATCGTCTTCGCTAAGAACAATAGTGGGCTGATTGGTGGCGTTGGGCTGAACAATTGCGGTTTGTTTAACATTTTCGCGTTGTTCGGCCAAAACAACCGTTTGACTATAAAGTGGGGCATCACTGCTGTTAGCTCCGGCAGACCGCAGCTCGATAGCATAAACACCAATAGGCAGGTTAAGGTGAGGAGTTGCATCGCCAAATTCGGCCCCTGCCACTACCAAATTCTGCTCAACATAAATATCTACAGCGCCTGTTTCGGCAAAGGCGTGTACAAAACGCAGCCCTACTGTGGAGCTAGCTTGGGCTGCAACACGGCTGGGGCTGGTTGGTAAAATCATCACCAACAAAGCCAGCACTGTGCTTAACATCATCAATTTTTTCAGGTTTATCATGGCTATTGATCATCCTCCGTAAAGTTATCGGTGCGTAGTGTAGCACACCCCAGCGCAATTCGCCGATGGGGTATGCTACGCTCTACCCACGTTTGTATGATATGAGCGTGGGCTTTAGGTTCCGTGTTGCCACTGATTGAGGTATTCAACTTGTTCTGGGGTCAATACATCAAATTGCACGCCCATTGCTTCTAGCTTTAAGCGGGCAATTTCGCGGTCTACTTCTTCTGGAATGGTATAGACATTGTTGCCAAGTTGCTCGTGGTTCCGCATCATAAACTCGGCGGCTAGGGCTTGGTTGGCGAAGCTCATGTCCATTACGCTGGCGGGGTGGCCTTCGGCAGCCGCTAAATTAATCAAGCGGCCTTCGCCCAACACATACAAAATGCGACCATCGGGCATCACAAAACCTTCAACATGCTCATTGACGGGCTTTGTGCGCTCTACGGCACGTTTGGCAAGCTCATCAAGATTGATTTCGACGTTGAAGTGTCCGGAATTAGCAATTATCGCCCCTGATCTCATTGCTTCCATGTGGTGGAGGTCAATGACATTCACGTCACCGGTTGAGGTAATGAAGACATCGCCCACTTTGGCGGCTTCGCTCATAGGTAACACTTGATAACCCTCCATCACCGCTTCGAGTGCTTTAATGGGGTCTACTTCGGTGACAATGACCCGTGCCCCCAGCCCTCTGGCGCGGCTGGCAATACCACGACTGCACCAACCATAACCTGCAACCACAATCACGCGGCCTGCGATCAAGATATTGGTAGCGCGGATAACGCCGTCAAGGGTGCTTTGGCCAGTGCCATAGCGGTTATCAAACAAATGCTTGGTTTGGCTGTCGTTTACGGCAATGACTGGAAACAGCAACGCGCCATCTTTGGCCATAGCCCGCAAACGGATGATGCCAGTGGTGGTTTCTTCGGTTCCACCTAACACGTCACCCAATAGCTCGGTACGGTGTTTATGCAGTTCGCTCACCAAGTCGGCCCCATCGTCCATTGTAATATGGGGTTTATGATTGAGCGCGGCTTCAATGTGAGAGAAGTAGGTGGCGTTGTCTTCGCCACGCACAGCATAGACCGGAATTTCGTCATGCACAATCAACGACGAAGCCACATCGTCTTGGGTACTAAGTGGGTTAGAGGCACACAACACCACATCGGCCCCACCCGCTTGCAGTGTCCGCATTAGGTTAGCAGTTTCTGCGGTAACATGTAAACAAGCTGAAATCCGCAACCCAGCTAGGGGGCGTTCTTTAGCAAAACGTTCGCGGAGTTGGCGCAACACGGGCATTTCTTGTTCGGCCCATTCAATGCGCTTGCGCCCACCGGGTGCAAGGTCAAGGTTTTTTACATCGTACTCTTGGCTCATGGATGGAAAATGCTCCTCATATTGGGTTAAGCTAGACACCTATGCTACTGTGATTTACTCACAGCGCAATGTTAGATTTTGACGAATGACCAAATCTTATTGTATGAAGTTCCTATTTAGCTTTTGACAAAAGCACATCTAGTTGGCCTTCGTCATCATAAAAAACCCGAAAACGGGCGATAAATTCTTCAATACTAAAGCGATGATTTTGTGTACCAACAATCTCGACGGCATAGGTGGCTGTTAGGGCAGCGACACGTCCAATGACATCCCACCCCCAACCTAAGCTAATGCCACGCAACAAGCCACCCCGAAAAGCATCGCCGCTGCCGGTGGGGTCAACGGTCTTCACATCATCCATAATTGGGATGTCGTAGGTTTGCTCGGCTGTATGAATTTTAGAGCCAGCCTTGCCATGGGTAACCACCACCACAATGCCATGCTGGGTTACGGCATCAATAGTTAAGCCTGTTTTTTGCTCGATCAATTGCCATTCATAGGTATTGGCTGTGACATAGCGTGAGTTTAAGATGCCCTTATGTAATATATCGCCTTCGGTGCGGGGGGTTTGTTGGCTGGGATCATATAAGTATGGGATGCTGTGTTCTTTGCACTCGTTTACATAGCGATCCATTGCTTCGGGGGCATTGGGCGAAACCACGACTAAATCTGGGGTTTGTGTAATCACATCAAATAGCCCATACGCGCCAGACCGACCCATTGCGCCAGCATAAAAGGTGGCCATTTGGTTGTTATCAAGATCGGTCGTAGCGAAAAACGATGCCGTAAATACATCGTCTAGGGTTATCACTGGTGATGTATCTACGCCAATGGCTTCTAATTCATCCCGATAGTCAGTAAAATCGCGTCCTGCTATGGCAAACAGACGGGGCCGCCCGCCCAACAATGCCATATTATAAGCGATGTTGGCTGCAACACCGCCATAATGCCGACTCATATCGTCTACCAAAAAACTGAGGCTCACATTATCAAGCGCATCAGTGATAATGGCTTCTTTAAAGCGCCCCGGAAAGCGCATAATGTAATCATAAGCTATCGAACCAGTTACTAATATATCCATTTTATGATTTGTGCTACAGACGAACGCACACGCTTTCCTTCCAACCGCTCAATCGAACAAGGTGCAAACTGCGGCATTATATACTTGTGAGGCAGTGCTGTCAATTCGTCCACAACTAGACTAGGCAGGTGAACAACCTGCCAAGCGGCGTTGATAATAGGCATCGTGTTCGGTGAATGTATTGAAAAAAACGTGTATGCCGCCACCTTCACACGCTGTTTGGAAAAATAGATAGGTTACATCGGCAGGGTTGGCCGCAGCGATAATTGAACGGGCGGCTGGACTAACAATGGGGCCGGGGGGCAAATTGAAATTTTGATAGGTATTGTAGGGCCCCGCTGATTCTGAGCTGTAATAAAGTTCGATGCTTGGGATAGGCGGCCACCACACGCCATTATTGCGGTTATTCGCTAGTTGATATTGTACCGTTGGGTCGGCATCTAGGCGCATTCCATTTATAGTGCGGTTCCAATAGACTGCTGCAATGGTGGCACGTTCACTATCAAGCACCGCTTCGCGCTCGACAATAGAGGCAATGATGATCACCTGATAGATGCTGCGGTTGCGGGCTTGGGCAGCGGCCATAATATCGGGTGTAATGGCAAGCTCGAAACGGTCACGGAGTGTTTCGACAAATTCATCAACAGGCATTTGTACCGGAATCTCATAGGTGGCGGGGTACATAAAACCCTCTAATGAACTGCCTTCTGGGATACCATAGCGTATGCGAAAATCTTCTGGGATAGGTGCACCAGCCCGTACCAAGGTCAAAAACGCGCTGCCCGTAAAATTGAGTTGGGACGTAGCATCAATTTGTTCTGCAATTTCCTCTAGCCGCATATTCTCGCGGATGGTGAAACGCACCGTTGTAGGGGTTGGATCGGTCAAAACATCTAAAATAGATGGGATAGTCATTGCTTCGCTTATATAAAAAACGCCGGGTACTAGATCGTCGTCTAGGGCTTCAGATTGAGCATAGCGGGCAAACAGTGTGCCATTAGTGATAAAGCCCTCAGTCACTAGCTTAATGCCGATGTCGTTAGCCGTCGAGCCGGGGAAAACCTCAAAGCGACGCGGTGTCTCGTCTGTGCCAATAGGGGTATTCAGATCATCATCGTTTAGCCATAGATACGCGCGCAGATAAACTGTTTCTAATGGATTTTCACCACCGGGCGACATCAAGACCAGTAGCGCCATGGCCACACCACAAATCAGGCACAGTGATAGGATAATGGGCAAAACAATTGCAGGGGTTATATCAGTAAAACGATTGCGATCTGAGTTGCGTTCTTCCATAAGTTGACCCGTTCTAAGTCTATTATCTAAAAAAGTATCTTTTATTTTAACAGGGAAATTTTGGCTTGTTTTCGACGGCTAGACAACGATCAATATTGGCTTGGATCAAAGCCTAACTGTTGGATCGTGTTCAATCGCGCTTGGCCATGGTGCGCCTTCGCGCAATGCGTCTAAAAACGTTTGTAATATAATAGCCGCAGCGTGGGCATCAATGCGCTTGGGGCCACGCTTACCCTGACTACGCAGTGTTGCCTCAGCATCATAACTCGATAATCCTTCATCCCAAAAATAAGCGGGAACAGCGAGTTGCCTTAAAAACCGTTGTGTCCAGTTATAGACTATATTGGACTGGCTTGTGCCAACAAAATCATCGGGGCGGGGGG
>CAZLPC010000070.1:1921-10085 GCA_964561305.1 uncultured Anaerolineae bacterium | reverse complement strand
ATTACTTTTATTCCTTATGAAGATGATGACTCTACCGCTTTATATGCGGATTTATTGCTGCAATATGATGCGATTTATGTGTTGGCCGATGCACGCACGGCTTCAGCAGGCGCATTTTTTCAGGTCAACGCCCAAGTGATCTATGGTGATACCTATGCGGGTGTGTCTCAGGTGCGGTCATGGGTTGTGAATCCGCGCGAAATTCAGCATCGCCTAGCGGTACAGTTTGGAGATTTGGCTGTTTTGCGTGGGTATACAGTGCTGGATGGGCCACATGGCGGCACTATTTTGTTGTTATATTGGGAGCCGTTGCGGCAAACGGATGTGGATTATAGTGTTTTGTTGCACATTAGCCGCGAGCTTGATGCGCCACTGGTGGCTGCTTTGGATCACGGTGTGGCCAACAGCCTTGTTTCGACAACGAGATGGGAGCCGGGCACATTGGTACGCGATCCGGTTGCGTTGCCAAGTGCCGTCGGCGGTGACGTTGTGGTGCAGGTGGGCTGGTATCCGACAGGCGATCCCAATAGGTTGCTTACCTTAGCAGATGAAGATTTGCAGGCCCAATTTATGGGGCGCTATGTATTGCCGCACCATATATCGCTTAGGCAACCGTGAATTCGGCGGCCAACAAGTCTTCTAGGGCTTGTAAGTCACGTTTCATTTCACTAGAGAGATAACCTTTTAGTACCAATCCAGAAATAAAAGCAGCCACAGGCGTAAAATCCACCTCAACACGATAGGTGATTTGTGTGCCAATTTGGCCTTCTTGGATCAGTTCCTCTAGTTCCCACGCGATCACCAAATGAACAGGATCGCTAGCTGAAAACACCAAGGAGTGACCCATTTGCCCCACTACAGTACCTTTGGTGTTAAAGGTTTTGCCGCCGGGTAAGTCTACGACTGCGACAACATGCCCTGTTTCACCTTCCCGTGATATTACATCAATGGTTTTAAGGCGCTTTACAACAGTAGCTAGTTTAATGGGGTTGGTGAGGGTGTTGTAAATAGTGGTGTTGGGATAGGGAACCCAGCACATTTGTGTGATGGTTTGCATAATATTGCTCCTAGATGATGCTTCCAATACGACCGTTTAGCTAAAACAGTATAACATAAAAACACTACGAGCCGATTGTGAAACTTGTATCGGCCCGTAAGGAATTGCGAGATATTATTGATGAGTTGGCGTTATTAGCCGCGTAGCTCGCGCAGGCGGGTTTCCCACTTTTCGACCAAGCGATTGTAGGCTGTCTCGCTGATTTCGCCATTGGCAAAGCGCATGTCTAAGGAGTCAATGAGTGCCTGAATTTCGGTGGGGGTGGTGGGGTTGGCTGGTGGTGCAGGCGGCTGTTGTTGCACTGGTTGTTGCGGTGCGCCATAGGGTTGCTGTTGTTGGGGTGGATATTGCTGTTGTTGAGGTTGGCCGAAGCCTTGTCCCATTTGTTGGCCCAAGCCAAAGCCCAAACCAGCTCCCATTAAGCCGCCAGCCATGCCTTCATTGGATGCGGCACGGCGCATGACATCGTATTGTTCCATGCGGAAAAAGTCTTCTTTTGTGCCAACAAGGTTCATGGCTTCTTCGCGAGTAATTTGCTTACGAGTGAAGGGGCGGGCCTCGAATGCTTTAATCCGCATACCCATCGCTTGGAAGCCTTCGTTAAGCATGGCCAACGATGCGCCTTCTAGCTGGCCCAACATGGCGTTTGCATCTTGTTCGGTTTGCACCGATTGTTGGCTCAAAATTTGTGAAATTTCGCCTAACAACAGTGTTTGGATGCGATCTCGAATGTCGTCAAGACGAATAACCGGACGGCCCACGCCAAATTTCTTCATAAACATCACGGGGTCTTCGACGGTAATTTCAGCCACGCCATTGGTGATAAGCTGCATAACGCCAATGCCTACTTGGGTATAGATAGTGATAGGCGGATTAGTTCCCCATGGCACTTGGGGCAAGTCTTTCATGTTTACAAAGTAGACCTCGGCGGGGAAGGGGTTGCGACCACCTGTCACCAATCCTACCAAACTTGACAAAATGGGCAAGTTGGCGGTACTAAGGGTGTGTGCGCCCGGGCCCAAAGCATCTAGCACTTGGCCACGGCTGACAAATACCGCCGCTTGGCTCTCTTGGACAATGCACTGTGATCCCATCCGAAAATCACCCGCACCGCCCTGTGGCTCGCGCCAGACCAGTTCTTCGGGCCCTACATTGGGGTGATCAATAACGTCAATAATACGCGGCATAATTGGCTCCTTATTTGGCTATCAAATGCTCTTAAACGATACCACGAAGAATGTCTTCACGCAGGTCATAAGCTCTATTGGCTTCTACAGTCAAATCATCCAGCTGTGTAATTGCACTATCAATATCGGCTTTGCTTCTGATGGCGGTTTGTAAATTTTGAATGCTTTCATTGAACTCATCTGTATAGCGTAGCATGGCTTCATCAAAAGCATAAACCGCTTCTAAATCATCAGGTGTAATGCGATTGGCAGCAAAAAAGCCTGAATAGCCGGGCGCATCGGTTGCAATTCGGTCAATCAAAGTTTGAAACTTGGTGCGGATGCTCTTGGTACGGTTCATGTAGCTAAGTCCGCCACTTTCTACTAGCGATTTTTCTGCTGATGAAAGCGTATCTAGCAAACCCTGTAGTTCTTTGGCGACATGATCGCGCATCATGCGGTCGGCTGTGCGTCGGCTGGTGTTTTCCATATAGCCCCGAAAGCCGGGCATCTTGCCGACTAGCCATGAAAATCCGCGCCGCTGACTGACAATTTTTTCGTATAGATCATCCATTGGTTCGTTGGCTCCTTTAATTGAAGCAATCTATGGCATAGAGTAGCCACAGTGTATCATAGAATCTTATAATCAGACTAGCACGCCACTACTTTAATTTTAACCCCAATGTTGAGGAGCATTTCTAAGGATGGGCGCAAAAGATCAAGGGGCCGATGTGTCGGCTGTTCTACACCGCTGGCAGGTTGTGCCTCGTACATTGTGCTTTGTCACTTATCAAGATGATATTTTGCTGATGAAGCGTGCGCCACATAAGCGCGTTTTTCCCAACCATTATAATGGGGTAGGGGGTCACATAGAGCGCGATGAAGACCCCTATACTGGGGCCCTGCGCGAGATTAAAGAAGAAACAGGCCTAGATGTTGTCAATATGCGCTATTGCGGCACGACCCATATAGACGCAGGCGAAAGCACAGGTATTCTGTTATTTATTTTTGTGGCCGAAGCAACTACCCATACTGTAATAGATAGCGAAGAAGGCACGCTACATTGGTTGCCAATAATAGAGGTGTTGCAAAATATTCGTACTAGATCAGATGATCTAAAATTGGTAGAAGACCTGCCGATGATATTAACGATGATTTTTGACGGCGGTCAATTGCCGTTTTTTGCCCATGTTAGCTATGATGATGCCGATCAGATTCGCTTTCATCTTGGTGGTGCATAAAGAAAGAATATGCAGACAAAATGTCTCTATACCATATCAATCACAAATATGATGAAGGACATTTGCAATGGCAATACAAGATTGCTCGCCTGTTTATCAAAAAACCAGTGTTCCAATTTGGCAGCGCGGCTATCATTTATCAGTGGGCCTAACCGATTATCAACAAGCCCTTAATTGCACCGATAACCCACCTGATGCATCATTAGATTTGGCAGCCCATTTGCGCCAAGCGGCCAATGCCATTAAATTGGCAGCCATTGATGATAGTGGCCACGTGGACTATGGCAAGCTGCGTGATAGTGAGGCCTATTTTGCTTTTCGACGTTTGACATTGCAGTTGCAACGCTTTCCGTTGGCCAGCCTAGCGACGCGAGATCAAAAATTGGCGTTTTGGATCAATCTATACAATGTATTGGTGATTGATGGAGTTATTCAATATGGCCTCAAAACATCGGTGCGTGATGTAGCGGGTTTTTTTGTGAAAGCTGCTTATATCATTGATGGCTATCGTTTTAGCCTAGATGATATTGAACATGGCATTTTGCGGGCAAACAAAGGGAATCCAGCGATTCCCGGCCCACAATTTGGCTCCAAAGACCCACGCTTGGCTTTTGCCATGGATACCCTAGACCCGCGCATCCATTTTACACTGGTTTGTGGAGCGCTTTCTTGCCCACCGATTGGTTTTTACCGGCATGAGCACATTGATGCCCAACTTGATCTCGCGGCCAAGAATTTTGTGGATAGCGAAGCGGTTATTGATCTGACAGCAAAAACAGTACAACTCTCTCAAATTTTTCAATGGTATGCTCCTGACTTTGGCGGCGGGTTGGTCAATCAAATTGGGCGTGGCAATTTTGCAACGGTTCTACAGTTCATTGCGCCTTTTGTGTCTATTGAAGCTGGGCGTGTTGCGTTGGCTAATCAGTCAGCAGATTTCAAAGTATCATTTAAGCCTTATGATTGGGGGCTGAACTTGCTGGCTTAGGCAAGCGGGTTTAAACTAATCTTATAGAGCAGAATCGGTTATTAAAGGACGTTGGTTTGCTAGAAAAACTAGATCAAGTGCAGTGGCATACTCTCAAACATGCTTATGGATCGGCAGCCGATGTGCCCGATCTGCTGCGTTTATTGGCTTCTCCAGACCCTGAAGTGCGACAAAAGGTGCTGTGGACATTATATAGCAACATTTATCATCAAGGCACAGTCTATGAGGCGACTGCCTATGCTGTGCCTTTTATTGTTGAAGTCTTAGAGATGCTTGATACTCATGCCAAACACGACATTCTTGATCTTTTGTTTCATTTGGCACATGGCCATTCTTATATTGATGTGCATCAACACCTTACCTTTACGTACGATGAAGAAACACGCAACTCGCAGGCATTTAAAGATGAACTTCAGCGCGAGTTAAGCTGGGTGAAAGCTGCCCACGATGCAGTCGCTGAACATTATGATGTCTATTTGCGACTTTTGACGGAAGGTGACGAAAGAACCCAACTGATGGCTGTGATTTTGTTGGGCAACTTGCCGTCCAACCGAGAAAAAATTGCCCCACACTTACACCGCTATTTAATTACGACAACAAATGCTACCTTACAAATGGCTATTTTATATGTTGTGGCAAAGGTTTTTTTAGGCCAAGAAGACCTTGCTGCCCAAATAATTAACCCTTATCTGGCCTCAGAAAATGAATTGGTGCAATTTTTTGCGGCTGTGGCTATGGTTCAGTTACAGCGCGAAAAGGTGTCACAAGATGTGTTGCTTATTCTAGCGAATGCACTTGATGATACATCTTTTGAAAAGCGGTATGGAGAGTTGTTTTGGGTTAACGACTCGTTTTATGGGTTAGTGAGTGCAATGTTCTGTCTTGCTGGTTTTCAGGCTACCGAACCCTACATTCCGAAACTCATCACACCTTTGGCACTTCATTGGTACACCATTTATGCGCTACTTTATTTGTTGTTGGATAACAAGCCACTACCAGAAGGAACAACAGGCAAAAACCTTACCGACTTGCAACGTCAAGCGATCACCGCCATTGGCCAATATGCCTTGCATACAACTTCTAGTGCAGGTGTCCAAATGATTAACCTAGAAGTGGCTGATCTTCTAGATCACTATGGTTTGCCTTCAACACCTGAAGACTTAAAGACATTCTTAAACACATAAACGGTTTTTGAGCCTAGCCCAAGTGCGATAGGTCATCGGGGTTGGGCAGGGCCGAAAGGGTAGAAGTGGCACGTTTGGCATCTACAGGTAGATGAACAGTGAACACACTGCCCATGCCAAGCTCTGATTCGACTGAAATATTGCCGCCATGACTTTCGATAATATGCTTAACGATAGGTAAGCCCAAGCCTAATCCACCAAATAAATAGTCTTCATACTTTTCGATACGTTCAAACCGCTCGAATAGGCGTGGCATAAATTCTGGTGGAATACCGACCCCTTGATCAGCAATAGCAATGTCTATGTGGCTGTGTAAGGCGGCGGCTTCAACTACAATAGCACCTCCTTCAGGGCTAAATTTGACGGCATTATCAAGTAAATGGGTGAAAGCCCGCACCAATCCATCGTGGTCAGCAATAAGCAATGGTAGATCAGCTGCAATATTGATATGAATAAGGGCTGCGCCGTGTTGGTCAACACTTCTAATCGCTTCGACAGCTTCGTTAATAATGTCAATAACGGCTATTTTTGAAAAACCAAAATCGAGTAGTGCCATTTCTTGTACAAACAAAAGGTCGTTTACAAGGCTGATGATGCGATTGAACGAAACATTGATTTTATCAATGCCCATTGTTAGGGCAGGGCCTTCTAGGGCCCCGGCTTTAATCAGCTGGATATAGCCTTTGGCGGCAGTGAGAGGGGTGCGTAGCTCGTGGGCCATGGTGTCTAAAAATTCGTTGCGCTTTTGTTCTTGATAGCGCAGTTCATCATAGGCTTGCTCGACTTTTAATTTTTCGGTTTGCAAATCAGCAAGAGCCTGAGCATCATTAGAGCGCATTCGATCAATAAGGGTACGCATGAGTGTCATAATAATGCGCGGGTTTTGTTCGACGGCAATTTCAAAAATGTTGCGGTCAATCTCAATCACGGTGGTGTCGTCAATGGCGGTAACAGTGGCGCTGCGTGGGGTATCGTGCAATAGTGACATCTCGCCAAAAAAACTGCCAGCCTCACTAATACGCATTACGCGCTCTTCACCACTAGGCATTCGCTTAGAGAATTGGACACGCCCCGCAGCCACTAGATAAAATGTATTGCCAGATTCGCCTTCATAACATAGCACCGTATTGGCAGGATAGGTGGTGGTGCGGGCCAAGCGATGAATAGCCCCTAACACACTATCATTAACATCTGGAAAGACATAGCGGAGCAATTTGGCGGCATCTACCATCGTGGGTTCACCTTAAGCACAATTAGCTGATTGCATCATAGTGCAGTGTAGCATTGTTGGCGTATGGCCGCTACTGCTGGGTATATGAGAGTCTTGTTTGGCGTGTTCGTTGCTTTAATTTTTTCATCTCTTCCAAAATTAGGCCGCAAGCCAATAAATTGTCAAATGTAATCTACATTAATGTGAAGGTTGATCACCGTGAGTGTTATGCAAAGGTGTTGCATTTTATACCTTAAGCTATAGAATCTATCCATAGTTTTTTGCCGATAAATTTTTAGTGATGCTGAGGTTCGACTATGGCAACTATTAGTGAGGTACAAGAAAAGCGGGCGAGCACAGCCGTGTCTCAGACCAGCCTCTGGACTGTGATTAGGAAGTCTGTGCGCGAAAGCCGCTTACCGTGGCTCTTTATTTTGCCTTCTACTTTGATTATGGCTGCGGTAACGCTGTATCCGCAGGCATATCAGGTTTATATGTCTTTTACCAATTTTGATGAACGCCACTTTAACCCTGAAAATAGTGCAGATTTTGTTGGTTTAGAAAACTTCTCTCAAATTTTGATAGATGGTATTCCGATAGCCAATTATGACTTTTTCAGAATTTTTGTCTTTAACCTTATTTGGACACTGGTCAATGTGTTTTTCCATGTTTCTATTGGGGTTGGTGTAGCCATGCTGCTTAATGCCAAGGTGCTTTTAGGCAGGCGGCTTTATCGTGCGATTTTTGTGCTGGGTTGGGCGATTCCCCAATTTGTGGGGGCCTTGGTGTGGCGCAATGCTTTTGATGACGACTTTGGCGCGATAAACCTGTTGGCCGCTGAAGTGAATGCTATGACTGGCTCATCGTTGCCTAGTGATACGCGCTGGCTTGTTAATGAAGTGCCACCTATTGATATACCCGGCTTGTCTTGGCCTTTAGATATATTTGAAATTTTGCCACTGGCATTTTATGCTATTGTCATTGCCAATATCTGGTTTGGGTGGCCGTTTATGATGGTGGTGGCGACTGGGGCCTTGCAAAGTATTCCGAAGGAATTGTATGAAGCTGCCGATGTAGATGGCGCGAATAGGTGGCGGCAGTTTTGGTCAATCACAGTGCCGCTTATCCGTCCAGCAATGGTTCCGGCCATTATGTTAGGCACAATCTGGACATTTAATGGTTTTAATGTGGTCTGGTTTATTACGGGTGGCGGCCCTAGCCGCAAAACCGAGATTCTGGTGACACAATCCTATAATTTACTCAGCATCAATTCGTTGCCGGGGCGTTTTGGTATGGCGGCTGCTTTCTCGATTGTTGT
>CAZLPC010000070.1:0-1911 GCA_964561305.1 uncultured Anaerolineae bacterium | reverse complement strand
TTTCATCCTTTTGTTTATTACGCTGATTAATAACCGTATCACGCGTGCTACGGAGTCGTATGATGAAGTCTAATATTGGTTTAGAAAAAATAGATGCTCGCAGATTCGGATCACTGGCTTTGCGTCAGTTGGTTTTGCAATTTGGCTTAATCCTTATTGCAGTCACGGTTCTGTTTCCGGTGGTTTGGATCATGGCAATGGCAACCGATGAGCGAAGCTTGCCGCAATACACCGAGCTGGTCATTATTCCTGAGGGGTTTTCGTTACAAGCCTTCGAGAAACTCTTATTTGAGCCTTTTCCGACCAATGCAATGCCGTTTTGGCAAATGCTGGCAAATAGTTTGTTTGTGGCGCTGGGTACGGCGTTGCTGTCGGTGGTGCTGGGGGCCAGCGCGGCCTATGCTTTCTCGCGCTTCAAGTTTATTGGCCGCAAGATAGGATTGTTGGCTTTTATATTGCTATTGATGATGCCTGCCACAGGTACCTTGGTTCCGTTGATTGCGTTATTTAGCTTGGTGCGTGTGCATATTATTTTTGGCACACTGGCCCCTGCAATATTTTATGGGGTGTTGGCAGCATTGTTTGTGTTTGGGCTTAATGTAGGTCTCGGAAATTTCTTAAAGAAAGATTTGCTAAACCAGTCGCTTGGGTTGCGGGCGGCAGCGATTGGTGGTGTATTGGCGTTGGTTGTTTTATTGCATTTTATAGGGTGGGGGGTGCTGTTTTATAACAGCGATACCTATGATGCCTCTATTCGGCAACCTTTGATGCAAACTAATACACTACGCGATGAGTTGCAAAACCTACGTGTACAGTTACCGCGCCGCGAAACTAATATTGGCCGTCAAGAACGTGTTTTAGCCAATAATGAGCGTGCACTAGCCAATGCCGATAGCTATTTGAACCGCGTGAACGAATCTTTTGATGGGGCGGCAGCTTTTGTGGCGGCCAGCAGCCAAGTTACCCAAAACTTGATCCCCGTTACCAATTTTGATAGCCCTACTTTTGTCTTTCAAATGACCAACACTGCTGACCCCGTAACTATTACAAGAGATGCTTTAGCGGCAAGTGTTGTCTCTCAGCGCGAGCGAGTGGTCGCCGCTCGCGCTGAAGTAGCTCAGCTAGAAGTTGATTTAGAGGCCAAGCGCCAAGAATTTGCTGATGCAAAGGCTCCTTATCAACAATTGCAGAGCGATGCCTTGGCCCGTATTTTCTTCCCCTATGTCATTTTAAGCGCCATTGCATCTGCGCTTATTGCGGCGGCAATCTGGTTTGCCTTTTACACGGTTAATAATAATCAGATTGAAATTGTGCGCCGCGAACGCTTCCAACGTAGCTTGACCATTGGTTATATTATCATCATTGTTCTGGTGTCTTACGCGTGGTTTAACAAGTATTATGATAGCCCAACCAGTGCTGCTGGTCTTGATAATGGCGGGGTGCTTTACGACTTGCGCTTATTGCAAAACAGCGAAGAAGATATCTACAATGATCTAGCGCCTTATCTGGAACGCGACGCGCTAATTGCTGATGTTGAGCGGATCCAAGCCGAAGGCCTAGATAACTATCAGTCTGTTTTGCAAAATCGGTTCGAGGCAATTTCTATCTCAGTCGAGCAATTGGAGACCATTAGGGTAGATTTACGCCCAAATGTGAACCGCTTAGGGATTCTTGAGTTAAAAGAAATCAATGCTGTATATGCTGAAACCGTCCCGTATGTACCTGCTGCTGAGGCCTATACCGATGCAGACGAACAACGTTTATTGGATGAATATTTAGACGTATTGGTCGCCCGCGAGGCCGAGCTTGAAGAAACGGCCGCAAGACTGTCTTTGGCAGGGGGGTTGCAAAGCGACCAAGTAGATAGCAGGGCCCTTGCCGATACCCAAGAAGCCCTTGTAGCTGTTTCGG
>CAZLPC010000069.1:0-10169 GCA_964561305.1 uncultured Anaerolineae bacterium | reverse complement strand
TTAGGGCGATTAGGGTATCATCTTGGACGATCAGTAAACGCCCATTGAATTCATTAATTCTCAATCACAATATGTGGGTGTTGGATGAGCCAAGCCCTGCGTAACTGTGGCGCGACGCTGGTGGGACAGTGGGCCACCGATTCTTACGAATTTTGCGAGTCGTTGGCCCTAGAAGATGGTAAGTTTTTGGGTTTGGGGATAGATGAAGTGAATCAACCCGAACTAACAGCCGAACGTGTAAAACACTGGGTTAGCCAGCTTATCGCTGAGTTTAAGGTCGAGGTTCAATAACAACCACCTTCTAAGTAACCGAGTTTAACATTAGTCAAATCCAAACTTCAGGGCATGTGTAATTTAGGCTTAACTGCTGCGATAGACACCTGCCTTGAGCGCCCTTATCATCACAGCGTCTGGATATTAGAGAACAAGGATAGTTATTTGATGCGAATGTTGGCCGCTGTTCTCCTTTTATTAGGAGGCGTATTTTCCACATACCCAAAGCCTGTTGCCAGCCAAGATCGAACTGAGTGTGAAGCTGGTTTTCGGCTGGTGGAACACGCGCTTGGTTCTAGCTGTATCCCCGAACAACCGCAGCGCGTGGTTGCCTTAGATACCGCCATCAACGAACTGATGCTTATTCTTGAGATCGAGCCAGTTGTCGCCTCAGATATTGTTGTGCAGACCTATAGCCGAATGCATCCCGAATTGGTTGACACATACAGCGAGACAACCGAAGACTTGCCAGATATGGGGTTTCCGCCCAATGTCGAGGTGATTCTTGGAGCTGATCCAGATTTGATTATCGCGCCCGATGACATTTTTTCACGGGCGATTTATGATCAGCTTGTCAACACTATTCCAATGGTTGTTTACGAAGTACAACCCGGCCAATGGCGTGAGCGCTTGGTACTGGCGGGCGATTTGTTGAATGTGACCGAAGAAGTTGATCTGCTGCTGGCCGATTATGATGCGCGCGTGCTTGAATTGCAGACCCTCATTGACGAGCGAAACGTTAATGCAGAGGTATCGTTGGTGCGAACCTTCCCTAATCAAGTTGGGTTGGTTGTCAATGGAACGATGGCGCACAGTGTGCTAGAAGAAGTCGGATTGTCGCGGCCCGAGAGCCAAGATATCACGCTTGATTATGTGCTAGAAGAATTGAACGGTCGCCCTGAAATATTGATTAACGAGGAAGAATTACGGCTTGCTGATGGCGATGTAATTTTTGTTTTTGGCGATGCCGATGAACTGCTAGAAAACCCACTTTGGAATACGCTGTCGGCTGTTCGGGATGATCGCGCCTATGTGGTGGGCTACTATTGGTGGGGCGATAGCCTCCTCTCGGCCCATGATATGCTTGATGACTTGTTTGAATATGTCGTGATGACAGAGCCCAAACACGTCAACCCCTTCGAGACAGGTATTCCGGCGGTGTCGCCTCTAACAGACGAAACAGAGTGAGGCACATTTAATGACTGCCATTGCTAAATTACAGCCGCGCAAGATTTTCGCGCTAAAAACCCATGTGGCAATGTTACTAGGGCTGGCTTTTGTTGTGGCGTTGGTTGCAATGAGCATGGTATGGAGTATGACGCTGGGTGCGGCGGAAATAGAGTCTTCGGTAGTGATTGATGCGGTGCTGCACTATGATGATTCGATTTATGACCATTTGATTATTCGACTGGTGCGGATGCCGCGCGTGGTCGCTGGCGTGATGGTTGGCGCATCGTTAGCGGTCGCAGGCGGCATCATGCAAGGCCTCACCCGGAACCCACTCGCCTCGCCGGGGATTTTGGGTGTCAATGCCGGTGCTGCTTTTGCCGTGGTGTTGGCCGTTTATCTTTTGGGACAGTCCTCGCTACGAGCCTATATGTCATACGCCTTTGTTGGAGCCGCGGTGGCTGGGGCAATTGTATATGGGTTAGGTTCAATGGGGCGCGGCGGCGCAACACCCTTAAAACTGACGCTGGCAGGAGCTGTCTTTACAGCATTTGTCTCATCATTTACCAGCGCACTCCTCATTAGCGATCAAGATACGCTCGATCAAATTCGGTTTTGGACGGCTGGCTCTTTAGCAGGGCGCAATTGGGAACTGATAGAGCTGGCCGCGCCATATCTCAGTGTGGGCATGGTGGGGGCGCTCATCATTGCACGGCAGATCACAACGATTAGTCTTGGCGAAGATGTGGCGCGCGGATTGGGGCAAAATACTGTTATGGTTCGCCTGATTGCAGCGCTGTTGGTTGTGCTTTTGTCGGGCGGATCGGTGGCCCTTGCCGGGCCAATTGGGTTTGTGGGATTAGTAGCGCCACATGTGGCCCGCTTTATTGTTGGTGCCGATTATCGCTGGATATTGCCCTATAGCGCCGCGATTGGGGCGCTGATGGTGACTGTGGGCGACACCCTTGCCCGCATCATTATTAAGCCCGAAGAATTACCCGTAGGCGTGATGACTGCTTTTGTCGGTGCGCCATTTTTCATCTATTTAGCCCGTTGGCGGGTGAAATAAATGGCCGCTCATCCTACAACATCCCGCCTACGCACACCATGGCGCACGTTGCGGCTTGGCCCACTGTCGTTCCAAGCTGATCGGCGTATATTTTCTGTACTGCTTTTGCTAGGCGTGATCGGTATGGCGACACTTACCTTTAGTGTCAGCTATGGTGAATATGATATTTCAGTTTTTGATGTAGGGCGTACCATCATCGGTATCAATACGGGTGAAGATTATGCAAATCACAAATTTGTGGTTTGGACGCTACGAATGCCACGTATTTTAGTGGCTGGCATGGTTGGTATGGCCTTGGCTGTCTCTGGAGCAATCATGCAGGGGATTACGCGCAATCCATTGGCTGATCCCGGTATTTTAGGTGTGACATCGGGCGCAAGCGTGGCCGCTGTGGCGGTGATTGTGTGGTACGATGTGCCATCCTCTACCTTGCCCTATGCCACCTTTGGTGGGGCGTTGGCTATGGCGCTCTTGATCTATGGGTTGGCATGGAAAGGCGGCACATCTTCTGTGCGTTTCATCTTGGTGGGTGTTGGGCTATCGGCCATTGCATCCTCGATAATGACGACTATGCTAGTTTTTGGCGAGATCAGGGAGGTGCAACAAGCCTATTTTTGGCTGGCTGGCAGCGTCTATGCCCGCAACTGGAATCATGTTGAAGTCATTGCTGTATGGTTGATTGTCTTATTGCCGTTAGCCATTTTTTCGGCACGCCAACTGAACACGCTTGGCTTGGGTGATGATGTTGCCAAAGGTCTGGGTGTAAATGTCGAAGTACAACGGGCATGGCTGATGTTTTTGAGCGCCACCCTTGCGGCTATTGCTGTGGCTGTGGCCGGAACGGTGGGTTTTATTGGTTTGGTTGTGCCTCATATCACACGGCGTTTGGTGGGGCCAGCCCACGAAGGCCTGTTGATCACATCAGCGATCTTAGGCGCAGTTCTTGCTATTGTATCTGATTTAATAGCGCGTGCAGTGCTTTCACCCTCTGAATTGCCACTTGGTATTGTGACGGCGATGATCGGCGCACCTTATTTCTTGTATTTACTGTACCGCGATGGACAGCACCAATAAATAGAGAAGAAGTCTTATGCACTATCGTTTAACAACCGACCATTTATCACTGGCTTATGAAGGCAAGACTATTGTTGTCAGCGATATTGAACTGAATATTCCTGATCATAAAATTACAGCATTGGTCGGGCCGAATGGGTGCGGCAAATCAACGATTTTGCGCGGTTTGTCTCGCTTATTAAAGCCGAAAAAAGGCGCGGTCTATCTGAATGGACAAGCCATCCATCATATCAAGTCGAAACAGCTAGCCAAAGAACTCGGTATTTTGCCCCAAAGCCCCACTGTACCCGAAGGGTTGACCGTATATGAACTGGTGGCACAAGGGCGTTATCCGCATCAAAGCTGGTTTCAGCAATGGTCTAAAACCGACGAGGCAATTACTCAAGAAGCCTTACATGTCACCAATTTGATTGATCTGGCACATCGTCCAGTAGATACGCTGTCGGGTGGACAGCGCCAACGTGCATGGATTGCGATGGCGCTAGCCCAACAAACCGAGGTATTGTTGTTGGATGAACCTACCACATTTCTCGACTTGGCTTATCAAATTGACATTTTGGATTTGTTGAGCAACTTAAATGGGCAAGGGCGCACGATTGTGATGGTGTTACACGATCTTAACCAAGCCGCTCGCTATGCCGATTTTATGGTCGCTGTCCGGGCAGGCAAAATTGCTGCACAAGGCGCACCTACTGATGTATTGACTGAAGAAAACATGCGCGCTATTTTTGGCTTAGAAGCGCGTATTATCACTGATCCGGTCTCTGGTACGCCAATGTGTATCCCCATCAGTAAAAAGCAGCCTAAAATGACTATGCAGCCCAGCACTATAGCTGATGATTCCTATTTTTTACCTGATGTTTTGCATACCACCGAAAATCTGTTAATGAAATACTAGATGCTTTAAATGAAGCGAGGATTTAGATGCTTAAACCGCCTGTTGAAGAAGCCCTCAATGCTCAAATCAATATGGAACTCTCGGCATTTTATACCTATTTGTCAATGTCGGCCTATTTCGATTCACTTAGCTGGCAGGGTTTTGCCACATGGTTTCGGCATCATGCCGAAGAAGAAATGGCCCATGCCATGAAAATCTATGACTTTGTTCATACGCGGCGCGGACGGGTGAAACTATTGGCCCTAAAAGACCCCATTACCGAATGGGAAAGCGTACAAGCCGCCGTTGAAAGTGCGTTGTATCATGAAGAGCGCGTAACAGCCTCTATTGATGCGCTTATTGATCTGGCTCGTACCGAAAAAGATCATGCCACCGAGAGCTTTTTGCAGTGGTTTGTAGATGAACAAGTCGAAGAGGAACAGATCGTAGACAGTCTGTTGCAAAAGCTGAAGCAAATTGGCGACCATCAGCCGTCACTATATCTCCTTGATCGTGATTTAAGTTTAGAAGCCACTCAATCAGCAGCCGATGAAGAATAATACAAAGCACCTTAAATGGGTGTTTGCCTTGTTGTTAGATAAGGAAGCATAAATATGTTAAAAGCCCAAGCAACTGTCGAGACCCCCAAAGCATCGCGCTATCTAAAGGCACTCTGTAATCATTTTAGTCATAAGGTAACGGCCGACTATACCGATGATCGTGGTGTTGTACAGTTTGGTTTTGCCTATTGCGAGATGGCTGTGGCAGAAAATGTGCTGGTAATTGATGTTCAAGCTGATAGCGACGAAAATTTTTATCGGGTCATGCATGTTGTCCGCGATCACCTAGAGCGATTTGGCGCTCAAGAAAATCTCGAAGTCATTTGGAATCATAAGTGAAATCAAGGGATTTTGTTATGACAAACGGGTTGGGTATCAACCCTATCAGAGATGGTGTAAGGCGAGCTTAGTTCGCAATTGTTGTTGATGCCAAGCGTCCCCTGCCTAAAGGCACAGAGAATATCTCAAGGCTATATCGAATAATGGGTAGCTAGATTTATATGCGATAGCTACCTTTTTCTTTATGACAACACATTGTTCTGGTGGCGTTTGAAGGCCAATTGAAATTTTGTTGTTTGCCTCATTCTATATTTTCCTCACTAAAACAATTTAATGGCTCGGCCAATTATTTTGGACAATCAAATTGAAATTGAAATCAGAAAAGTTGACAAGTACACCAAATTGTTGACAAATAACTCAATTTGCTGTACTTTTTTAATGAAAGCGCTTGCAGAAACTTGCAGAAACTTGCAGACGCTCTAAATTATAAGCTCAAAAAATCACTTTTTAAGGTTTATCAATGCCAAAGCCAAATAATAAGAAAGTTACAATTTTTGATGTAGCGCGAGAGGCTGAAACCTCTTATAGCACTGTATCGCGTGTGTTTAATGATGGCAGTAAAGTTGCCGAAACCACTCGACTGCGTGTGATAGAAGTTGCCGAACAGCTTGGCTATGTCCCTAATCAGCAGGCGAGAAGTTTAGCAGGCGGCCAGACACAAGTTATTGGGATATTAGCACCCCGTTTCGACAACGGCTATGTGAGTTCTATCGTCAATGGCATTGATGATGAAATCGTTGGTACTGATTATAAACTGTTGCTATACACCACCCATCGTGCCGATCAAGATGAAGCAAAATATGTAAATCGCATTATCAACGATCTGGCCGAAGGCCTCATTGTTCTTGTTCCGCGTCACTCTGAGGCTTATCTGACAGCGCTTGCTGCTAACAACTTCCCTTATGTTTTTGTGGATCATCAAGGTGTGTCTGAGAATAGTATTTCTATCTCGGCGACCAATTTTCGCGGTGCTTATGAGGCTACCGAATACCTCCTTAAACTTGGCCACCGACGCATTGCTTTTGTGGCAGGCTCTTTGGATATTCGTAGTGGGTTAGATCGGCTACATGGGTATCGAGCTGCTTTGCAAGATTATGGCATCGAAACCGAGTCAGAACTAATCGAGACAGGTGATTTTCTTCCAAAAAGTGGCTATGCCGCAGCCCAAAACATCCTTAGCTTAGAAAACCTTCCAACTGCTATCTTCGCATCAAATGACTTAATGGCCTTTGGTGTCATAAATGCCATTATTGATGCTGGGCTTCATGTGCCCCAAGATATTTCAGTTATCGGCTTTGATAACATCCCTCAAACTGAGCTGTTTCGTCCCCGTCTCACAACGGTTCATCAACCGCTTGAAGAGATGGGACGTATAGCGACGCGTATGCTTCTTCAACAAATTGAAGACCCTAGCAAAGTGCCCCATCAAGGCACATTGCTGGCAACCGAACTGGTCATACGCGATTCTTGTCAACCACCAAGAAGTCATAACCAAGGATGAAAGGGGGCTTATTGCCAAAAAATACTGCCAAAGCAGTTGTTCTAATCTATCGTTCTATACTTTAGGAGGAAACATAAACATGAATCGTCGGTTACTGAGTTTTGGATTGAGCTTTGCCTTTTTAATGAGTTTGCTAGCAATTCCTTTTGCAGGCAATAACCCCGCGCCTGCCGAAGCCCGTCAAAATGTCACAGTGCGTTGGTGGCACATTCAAACTAATCCTGATCAAGGTGCATATTGGGAAAAAGTGGCTGCTGATTATATGGCCCTAAATTCTAATGTCACAATTGATATTACTGTGTTGGAAAATGAAGCTTTTAAACAACGCATTGTCACCAACATGCAAGCTGGCGATCCCCCAGACTTGTTCCAAAGTTGGGGTGGCGGCCCATTGTGGCAATTTGCTGACGCTAATTTGCTGCGCGACATTTCCCCAGAGCTAGAAGGTGAGTGGCGCGACTCGTTCTCGGCCCAAGCGGCTCTCGAAATGTTTGGACAAGATGGTGAATACTATGGCGTGCCGTGGAGTTGGGGCGCTGTGGGTATGTGGTACAACAAAGCCTTGTTTGAACAAGCTGGCCTTGATCCCGAAACTCCCCCTGCAACATGGGACGAGCTTTTAGAAGCTGTTAGCGCGTTGAAAGCGGCTGGCATTATACCAATTGCTTTAGGTGAAGGCGACAAATGGCCCGGTCACTTTTGGTGGGTCTATCTAGCCATTCGGTGTGGTGGTGAAGATGCGTTCTTGGCTGCCTATAACCGTGATGGTTCTTTCACTGATGATGCTTTTGTGTGTGCAGGCGAGCGCCTCAATGAATTGATTGAGCTCGATCCGTTCCCCAGCGGCTTCCTTGGCTTGGGTTATGGTGATCAGGCCGGTGCATTTGGCGATGGCATTGCTGCTATTGAATTGATGGGACACTGGGCCCCCGGTGCACATATCGAAAATAGCGAGAGTGCTGGCGAGGCAGTTGCCGGTAATGTCGGTTTCTTCGAGTTCCCCACATGGGACGGCGCATTTGAAGGTGTGTTGGGTGGTGGCGATGGTTTTGTCGTTGGTCGCAATGCTCCTGATGCTGCCGTTGACTTCTTGCGCTATATCACCAGCCCCGACGTACAACGTGGTGCTGCCCAAATTTGGGTAATTCCTACCGTTGGTGAAGCCGAAGATGCCATCGAAGATGAATTGTTACAAGCCGTTCTCGTGATGCGTAACGAAGCTACCTATGCCCAAGTTTACTATGACCAATTCTTGCCGCCCGCAGTGGGCCAAGCTGTGTTGGATGCAGTGGAGGGCCTCTTCGCCGAACAATACTCGCCCCAAGAAGCTGCTGAGATTGTTGAAGACGAAGCTTCTTTCGAGCTTGACTAAACTTTGAAAATTGCGATGGGAATAGGAGCTGTACGATTGTTTGGCGACAACATCAGCTTCTATCCCATCGGCCATTTACGCTCTCTATTATCCCATGTTTAAGGATATAGGGAAGAACATTTGTGTATTGTGAACATCCAATAAAATCAGACACTTGTTTTTGAGGTATGAAGCAACCCAAGCCGTGAAACAGGCTTACCCTGTACGCATCCCTCATTAGAAACTCAGTAGTGTGCTTATCTTGCCCAAGTGCGTGCTACCTGCTTGTTCAGCTTTAACAACGATGGATAAAAAGTAGGCTTATTTTGTTAGAAAGTTATGGTTGATGATACGAATACTACCGCGTCCTAGCTCTATAACCAGCGAGAAATATCTGGAGCCACACCCAATAGATTGGGTGAAGATATTGACGATTATATTTTTCCTAGCGCCCGGTTTTATCATCATGTTCACTATCCTCTATATTCCAGTCTATCAATCGGTGGAATATAGCCAGTATCACTGGAATGGATTGGGGCCGTTAGAACAAGTAGATTTTGTTGGCTGGGGAAACTATGAACGACTCTATTACACAGAAGAATATCGTCATGCCCGATTATTTCGCGACTCAATTAATCACACGTTCATTTTAACCGCTCTATCATTGGTTATTCAGCTTCCGCTTGCCATGCTACTTGCCGTCTTAGTCGGGCGGGGCAATTTTATTGGCAAAAAGCTGTTTCGGACAATTTATTTTGTCCCTTATGTGTTTTCTGACCCCATTACTGCAATTTTGTGGATCTATGCACTGCATCCTTCAGGTTTGGTCAATACGATCATCAAATCCATCTTTCCAAGTTATGAAAGTATTGCATGGTTAGGACATATTCAAGATCCCGGCATTGCACTCTATGCGATTTTTGGGGTTTTGACATGGAAATATTTTGGGCTGTATATGATTTTATATATGGCGGCATTGCAAGGTGTCTCTAAAGACCTAGAAGAAGCGGCCCGTATTGACGGCGCAAATGAATTTAATGTACTTCGCAAAATCACTTTACCGCTTATTGGCCCAACTATTCGCCTAACCATCTATCTTTCTATTTTAGGCACATTACAACAATTTGTGATCATCTGGATTATGACTGGTGGTGGCCCCGTCGGTAACACCGAAGTGATTGGCACATTCTTGTACAAAAACGGCATTCAAGGGCGACGGCTGGGTTTTGGGAGTGCCATCGCTATTGTGATGTTTGGCATGTCGTTACTTTTTTCTGTTGGCTATCAATGGATAGTTATGCGTCAAGACTATAAAGACATACGGGTGCGCTAGGAGATTATAATGGCATCATCAACATCCTCTTTACCCCCTATCTATCAAGAAAAAATTCCCTACCGGAAATACTCACTCAATTTCTTGCGGTATGGGTTCTTGGTGATTATCACGTTTATTATGCTAGCGCCCGTTCTATTGGCTGTGATGGGTGCAATCAGAACCTCGCCAGAATTTCAGGCACGCCCCTTTGATCTGCCCCGCCAAGGGATTCAGTGGCACAACTTCACCGATATTCTCGAAAATCCTGACTTTTGGATGATGTTCAGAAACAGCGCCATTATCACGGTTGGTTCGACCCTTATAACCGTATTGGTGTCTAGCATGTTGGGCTATATTTTTGCGCGGATCCGGTTTCGGGGGCGCGGCCTTTTGTTTAATGTTATTACGCTGGGTTTGTTGTTTCCGTTTGTCATCGCCATTTTGCCCATTTTTATCCAAATTCGGAAATTGGGGCTTATCAATACCTACTGGGGCGTGATTTTCCCGTTGGTGGCCTTTTCTATTCCCGGCAGTACTTTAATTTTGCGCGGGTTTTTTAGGGCGATCCCCTATGAGCTTGAAGAAGCTGCTGTAGTGAACCCAAAACGTTGGACACAAAATTAGGATACCTTATTTTGCACTG
>CAZLPC010000068.1:4004-10186 GCA_964561305.1 uncultured Anaerolineae bacterium | reverse complement strand
GTTGCAAATTCGCTAGTCTTCACTTCTTTTGCGCCTTCCATTTGCCGTGCAAAGTCATAGGTTACAACTTTTTCGGCGATAGTAAGCTCGTAGGCTTTGGTGATCAGATCGGCGGCTTCCCACCATTCGATATGCTCTAGCATCATTACACCCGAGAACAACAGTGAACCGGGGTTCACCTTGTCGAGATTGGTATATTTGGGCGCTGTGCCATGTGTCGCCTCGAACAAGGCTACGCTGTCACCGATATTTGCGCCGGGGGCAATGCCCACGCCACCCACTTCAGCCGCTAATGCGTCCGACAAATAGTCGCCATTAAGATTCATGGTGGCGATTACCTCGTGTTCGCTGGGGCGCAGCAACATTTTTTGGAACATGATGTCGGCAATGACATCTTGAATCAAAATCTTACCTTCGGGCACTTTGCCACCATGATTTTCGGCTACATCGTCCCACGAAATGGTTTCGTTGGGGAACTCTTCGGCAGCCACTTCATAGGCCCATTTACGGAACGCGCCTTCGGTGAATTTTTGGATATTGCCTTTATGCACAATCGTCACACTTTGGCGACCGCGCTCAATAGCATAACGAATAGCCATGCGAACAAGGCGCTTGGTTCCAAATTCGCTGATGGGCTTAATGCCAATGCCAGAATTTTCAAAAAACTGGGTCATGCCCATTTCTTCGCGCAAAAAGCGTTCAACCTTTTTGGCTTCGGGCGTGCCCGATTCAAACTCGATACCAGCATAGACATCTTCGGTGTTTTCACGGAAGATGACTACATCCACTTCACCGGGGTTTTTCAGTGGACTGGGCACACCTTCGAACCAGCGCACTGGGCGCACACAAGAATACAAATCGAGGACTTGGCGCAGAGTCACGTTTAGGCTGCGGAAACCGCCCCCCACCGGAGTGGTTAAGGGGCCCTTAATGCCCACCAAAAATTCGCGCAATGCGTCAAAGGTTTCTTCTGGCATATAGTCGCCGCCATATACATCGGCTGCTTTCTCGCCAGAATAAATTTCCATCCAAGCGATCTTGCGCTTGCCGCCATAGGCCTTTTCTACGGCGGCATCCCAGATACGCTTAGAGGCAGTCATGATGTCATAGCCGATGCCATCGCCTTCAATAAACATCAAAATAGGGTTGTCGGGCACTTGCAAACGACCATCGCTGCCAACGGTGATTTTTTCGCCCTCAGTGGGGATTTGAATATGCTGGTACGTCATTCGATATGACTCCTGAATCTTTAATCACTTGAGAATAGCCGCAGCGATTATACCACACGCCCCAGAATATGCAGCTTCAAACCATTTTTAGCCTGTTGTCATGCAGAAATGGCCACAAGCGGCAAAATCGTCTCGTGCGGTTGCAAGCCCACCAGTTCAAGGCTGGTTTGCCATAAATCTTGCTGCTTAGCCCGATCGTAGCTTTCGGGTGAGGCTAGGCGCTCTTTCAAGCCATCAAAAAATAGGGCCGATTTTTCCGTCAATTCAGGATCGGTCACCAACCGTGCCAAATGCTTTCCTGAGGTTTTGACACTACGAATTTCGGGATTGATACGCCGCCACCCCATTAAAAACGAACGCAACATCACACGAATGGGCCCGGGCACTTCGCGTAAGAAACCAGTATCGGGCATAAGGCCGGGATCAATGGCGAAAACTCCGATTGGCGTTTGGGGTGTATCTTGGCCTGTTGCTTGCAGTTGGCGGGCCAGTTCAAACGCGGTCATTGCATTGGCCAGCTTGCTAGTGGCATAGCGTTGGAATGGCTTTTTTACAAATTCATCGGGCGGAGCTTGATCGGGAAAAGCCAACGAACGCGCCGTAGTGTAGTTGGGCATTGGCACTTGCATAAGCCGCGACATGCGATTGTCGGCTAAAATTGTGCCACTGCTCACAAAAACAATACGGGCTGGTGTAGTCAAATGCTTCAACAACAGATGAACCAACAAGAAATGCCCCAGATGATTCACTCCAAAAATACTATCAAAGCCGTCTGTGGTGATAGAATTTTTAGTGCTGGTAAAGCCTGCATTACAGACGATGGCATGTAGTGGCGGCACAGTGATAGCCCTAAAATCGGCAGCAAACCCGCGCACCGAGTCCAAGCTGGCCAGATCAAGCTTCATAGCTAAAACATGGGGATTATTGCTGGCAGTACGGATGCGATCTACGGCTTCATTGGCACGTGCTTGGTTGCGGCTAGCGATGATTACATGCCAATGGCCTGTTTGGGCCAGTTCTAAGGCGGCTTGATAGCCCAGCCCAATATTGCCCCCAGTGATGATAACGGTTTTTTGTGGTGTCATGGCTTACGCTCCACACATTGTTTACAAATGACGATTCGTTGTATATTGAACACAACGTCATTTTTAAGATATAATGAAGCGATAGCCGCCGTCAACAACCAAAATATGCAGACCGTCAGTATTGAACAGGTGTATAATTATGAGCAATGAAGCCCTTAACCGTCATCAGCGCCGCAAACAACGCACCCGTGATCTGCTCAAGCAATGTACCCTAGACCTATTGCTAGAAAAAGGTTATCTGGCATTGACCATTCAAGACATTACCGACAGGGCCGATGTGGCACGCGGCACATTTTATGTACATTTCAACGATAAAGACAATATTGTATGGGCCATTTTTGAGGATAGCTTGAAGAGTTTAACCGAAGTCCTTTTGCAATATTCGGTAGTAGAAAATGCGGCTCAACGTAAATTTTTGATGTGGCGCTATACATTTGAGTATGCCCAAAACCACCGCGACCTGTTACGAGTGATGGTTGGCGAGCAAGGACATCCGGCTTTTGCTCAACGCATCCAAGAATATGTGTATCGCTTTATTGAAAACGGTATTCAAAACGGTATTTTTGGCCCCGACATGCACACCAATGTCCCGATTGGTTTTGTAGCACAATTTATGACCGGCGCATTGGTCGGATTAATGTTATGGTCGCTAGAAACCGATTATAGTCCCAGCCAACTGGCAACTATGTTTTATGAGGTGATATACCGCGAACCCATGCCTGCCGATCTTGTAGACTAAGGCACAATCTCAATTTGCACCGACACAATCTGATCACCGGGGGCCGGATTAGGAAAGCGCACAGGATCGCCGGGGTTGCGCTCGGTGAGGGATTGCACCACATCTAGGCCAGCGATCACTTCGCCAAAAATGGCATATTGCCCATCCCATTCAGCCTCACGATTAGGCAGTTCGGCGGTGGTGATAAAAAATTGGCTGCTAGCGCGGTCCGGTTGGCCGGGCGGATAGGACATAGCCACCAAGCCGGGCCGATCAAAAGTTGCGTTGGAGTTGCTCTCGTTGGGGATAAAATAGCCGGCTGTGCCGCGCCCAGTATCGCTAGGATCACCCGCTTGAGCATAAAAGTTGGGGATCACCAAAAAAAACGTCGTGTTATCATACCAGCCAGCCTGTGCCAAAAACACAAAGTTATTGACTGTCACAGGCGCTGCATCCTGAAACAAATTTAATCGGATTTCGCCGCGTTGTGTGACAATCACGGCTTGGTAATTGGCGTTGAGGTCAATAGTAAAGGGTGGCGGCTCATTAAAATGATCGCTAGCCAGCAAGGCCAGACGAACTGCCCCCACAAGACCAAAGCGATCATCCCGATCACTTAATAACTCGCCATTAATGACCAATGTCGGCACACCCACAATGCCCAATTCGGCGGCTTGTTGCTGATATTGCTCAACCAACGGTACATAGCGGCCATCATTCAGTGCCGCCTCGAATATTGCTACATCTAAGCCAATGCTGGCGGCATAGTCGCGCAGGTTAGCCCGAAAATCCTCTGTTGATAAAGCACTCCACTCGGCTTGCGTAGTATAGAGAACTGCCTGCATCTCCCAAAAGCGATTTTGAGCGGCCGCAGCCTCAGCAGCTTGCAGGGCAAGGGCCGATTTATCGTAAGTGGTTATATCGGGGAAGTGTCGCCACACCAATTGCACTACGTCCGCATAGTCAGCGCGGATGCTCTCTAGGTCACGGGCATAGCGGGCACACAATTGGCACTGAAAATCACCATACATCACCACCACCACAGGAGCATCGTCGGGCCCTAGCGTATAATCGCGGGGTTCAATGGGCTGTGATAAAAATGTCGGGGTGGGGATGGCGCTATTTTGTGTGGCAGAGAGCGTATTTTCATTATCACCCCCACATGCGGCCAAAAATATCAACAACAGCAAAACGCTCAATCGGCTCATGATCCCATCACCTGTTCATAAATATCGCGGGTTTGTTGGGCGGTTTTGCGCCATGCAAATTGTGTTGCTTGGCCCAAACCTGCGTTCACCAAATGATCGCGCAAATCAGGTTGTACCATAACAGCCAAAATGGCCGCCCCCATTGCGCGGGCATCGTCGGGATCCACCAAATAAGCCGCATCTCCCGCCACTTCAGAAATTGAGGATCGCGTACCCGCAATTACTGGCGTACCGCAAGCCATCGCCTCAAGCACAGGCAAACCAAATCCCTCATATTTGCTTGGAAAGACAAATGCGCTGGCCATGCGATAGAGCGCAGGTTTTTCGTCCTCTTCTACCTGTCCCAACCAAATGACATAACGCTCAATCTCTAATTGACGGATATAGTCGTCTAAATCAGGGAATAGTGGTGACTCCCATTTGGCGGGCCGCCTGCCGGCTAATACCAATGGCACAGCCTCGCCCAAACTAGGGCCAGCATACGTCCATGCCAACAAAAGATTGTTGACGTTTTTTCGCATGTCATAGCTGCCCAAATACAACACAAAATCATCGGGCAAATTGTACTTTTGGCGAATGTCCGAGTCTTGTTCGCGCCCAATTTTGGGATGATAACGATCATCGGCCGCCAGTGGTGTCACGCTGATGCGTGAGGGATCAATTTCTAGGTGATCGGCAATATCTACTTTACTGGCCTCAGAAAGTGTGATGATATGGGCCGAGCCATCAGCACTAGCTGTCATTAAACTGGTATAGAACGCCGCCAAAAGCCCACCACGATAGGCCGGCAACACCAAAGGGATCAGATCCAATATTGAGGTTACAAGACGGGCAGGTTTCGTGCTTAAGGGCGAAGCCCAATAGGGTACATGTGCAATATCGGCACGAACATTTTGCAAAGCCAACGGATAGCTGCGTTGCTCGAAACGCAATTTGCCCCAATTGCCACCTTTGCCCGCCGCACCATGCACCACTTCTACGCCATCGGGCACACCGTCTGGGTATTTAACATGACTAGGCAGCACCAGTGTCAGGCGCAGCGCGGGGTCTAGCGTCCGAAGCGCGGTCACTAGATGGCGCACATATTGGCCACTACCAGTGTGGGGCTGATTCCAAAACCATCCATTAAAGGCAACGTGCATTGCTCACTCCAGCAGGCTTATATCGGCAGTAAAAATCATCTCATCATCTTGTAGATAGTTAAAAATGGCGTTGACCATTCGCCCACCATCAACTATACCGACCTTCAGACCATAAGGCCCCACACTATCGGCGGGTATTGAAATTCTCATCTCTTGCACCATCCAATCGCCCACTTGCCATGTGGCCATGGGCAAAGCATCCCCGTCTATAATGGCGATACGCGCACCGGCCCCATCAAACAAGTGTGCATAGGGGACGAATATCCAACCATAGCGTTCTGGCGGCAAACTATCCACGCGCCAATACGACCGTAATTGCACCGTGCGGCCTACTTGCATGGGTTGGAGCAAATGCCAGCCGATAAAACGCACGCCAATATCTGATGGAATATCGGCGGGCTGACGCGGCGCAAAATTTTGGTCAATCTGCCACAAGACAAAACGTGTGCCGTCGCGCATATACATCGGTATTCCGACGGGTTTTCCATGAATAGGAGGGGCAATGGGTTCATCGGGGAGATGAAAAGTCATATATAAGCCCCCCGCAGACGGGATCATCACTTGGCGGTCGGGATAAAATGCACGTACTGTCGGAAAAATGCGACCGGCAAAGGTCATTGGCCCCCACACATCCATTGGCGTATAAACCACCATATCGGACTGATAGGCATCGGCAATACGGCGACCGATATTAGTCGAAACCTCGACAGTAAACACACCCGGACTATGGTCGCCAGCATTGGTACGGCTGTCTTGATAGAAGCGCACGCTATTTAAACCGTTGATCCAGCCCGTGAACA
>CAZLPC010000068.1:0-3994 GCA_964561305.1 uncultured Anaerolineae bacterium | reverse complement strand
GGGTGACAGCAAGGGGGCAACCCCCCACGCCGCCAACGCATGGCCCGCCGGAAGCGTGAACAACACATAGAACGGATGCACCACCCGCGAGACATAACTCATGGCCGCAATGGGTACGATATACCACACCAGCAAAATAATAGCGGCATTGCGTTGGGGCGTTTTGCGGACAACGGCAGCCAACGCCTGCCCTATGCCAACAACCAAACCGCCAAACCACAACCAATGGACAACCTCGCTAATGTCATGGCGCAACACAGCGTCATCGGCGGGCGCTTTTAGGCCCCGTGCCGCCGCATATTCCCAGCCAGTGATCAAGCGCACCGCATGGCCCAATGCCTCATCACTGAAGCGCGACTGCCCCTCGTTGGTAAACGCCTCAGCGCGCGCTTGGGTAACCTCCCACTCGCGCCCCAAGCCATAAGCATAGAGGCCCAAGCCCACCACAAAAATTGCGCTACCAACTAACAAAGATTTTTTGGGCAGGCGCGGCCAAAACAACACCCCCAACATTCCTACAGGCAGAACGACTAAATACGACAAGAGATAAGTATTGGCAAACAATGTGCAAGCCACTGCCACAATCAATAAACGACGTTGGGGGCGGGCTGTTTGGCGCATCAAAACAGGTACAAGCGCCCAAAAAATCAGCGCGACAAAGAATACCATCAGGCTTTGTACCCATGTTTGGCGGCTGTATTCAATAATCCATGGATTAACTGCTAGCAAAAATGTGGCGATCAGGGCATTCTGCACACCTAGCAAACCCCGCACCGCCCGATAAGCCAACCACAACGCAAAGCTATTGAGGATGACCACCACCAACAAAGGCGTGAGCGGATTGGGGCCAACAATCAAAAATGGGGCAAAGAAATAGCCCGTTAGGGTCGGGTTGGCAAACAAAACCGATGTTCCCTGCCCAATCACTGGAAATTCGCCCCGTTGCAAGGTCATCAGGGCCTGCCAAACCGGATACATCTGGTCAACATTAAAATCTGTATGGGCCAGTTGATAAAAGCGCAGCCAGCCTCCCACTAATAAAATGAGCAGCAGCCAGCGATTTGCAGTATGGCGATTAATCGTCAGACTCGTCATCAGCGTCTTGGTCGTCCAAGAAGTCGTACCAGTCCATGTCCGCTTCGTCTAAAGCATTGCCATCTAAACGAATGAAGGGTTGCCGCCGATTCCACTTCCACCACGGCTGTTTAGGAATAGCGGCCCCATCAAAGTTCATCGAAAGTTGATAGGTGTCTGTTTTATGATCGAAGGCGAATGTGCCGCCACGCTCATACATCACCAAAATGGGCTTATAAGGATCAGGATGATCTTTCAAGACGTGTGCTTCAGGCGTATAGCGGGCTACGGCCCAATGCAGCGCATACTCTAATACGTGCACAAAAGCAGGCCATGTGCGATTGAGCAAGTGTTGGCGCAAGTGCTGAATATGTTCTTCTGGGGCGCGGGCTTGAGGGTTTAGGGCATCGCCCAAATCACCCGTGATAAAAATGTTAGACTCATTAAGACGCTTCGTATTAATGACCATGCGTCGAAAATGCTCTTGCAACAACAGCACATGCGAGCCTTCGTGTTCAGGATTATAAGCCCAGTCAATACTCAAAATTTGCTCTAACATGCGATCTACGGCTTTTGTCGTCATAAAAACACAGCTCTCTAATAGTGGGGGTTTTGATGCCATGCCCATGCCGAAGCAATAATGGACTCTAGGCTAGGATAGCGGGGTTGCCAGCCTAAATCGTGATTGACGCTTTCGGCTGATGCAATCAATATTGGTGCGTCACCGGGGCGGCGCTCGACTATATCAGCAGGGATGGTGTGGCCGGTTACAGCACGCGCAACATCAATCACCTCTTGCACACTATAGCCTTGTCCATTGCCCAAGTTATAGGTCGTGGCCGGGCGTGTGTCCACGGCTTCTAGCGCCAATACGTGGGCGCTGGCCAAATCTTCAATATGAATATAGTCGCGCACGCATGTGCCGTCGTGGGTAGGATAATCGTCACCAAAAATCTTCATGCGCTCGCGTTGTCCTAATGCCACTTGCAAGGTCAGGGGGATAAGATGGGTTTCTGGGGTGTGGGCTTCGCCGCGCAGCACGGCCCCATTGTTGGCCATCATTGCACCGCACGCATTAAAATAACGCAAAATAGCATATTGTAGGCCCAATTGGCTATGATACCAGTGGATCATACGCTCGATCATGAGTTTGGTTTCGCCATAGACATTGCTGGGGCCAAGCGGGTCTCCCTCTTCAATGGCGCTGTTTTTAGTGGCATACACCGCCGCCGTAGACGAGAACACCAGCCGCTTTACCTGATGCGCTGCCATTGCCTCTAGCAAAATTTGAGAATTGGTGACGTTGTTTTGAAAGTATTTGCCGGGGTTTTGCATAGACTCGCCCGCTTCGATAAATGCGGCAAAATGTGCCACAGCGTCAATATCAAGCGTCTGAAACAACACATCTAGGGCCGCCCGATCACCCACATCGCCAATAATCAGGCGGGCTTCAGATGGAACTGCTTCTCGGTGGCCACGTACCAAATTGTCTAGCACGGTCACTTGATGGCCTGCTGCGATAAAATGGGCTGCTGTTGCCGAGCCAATATAGCCAGCCCCACCCACTACTAAAATGTGCATACCGTCATCCTTAGGTTTTAGCAAAGCTGCAAATAATCGCAAACCACACGCAGCATGTGTTCATAAGCGGTGTTCTCTATAGACAGCACCTGTTCTTGCGGAAAATGAAGCCACAACTCGGCGGCTTGGCGCTGCGGCGAGTTTACCATATCGGCCAAATCTTGGTAGTCAGAGTACACGGTGCGCCCCAAAATAAGCAACGTTTCGGGGCGGCCACCCGGCTGAATTTGTTCTACAACCACGTCGCGCCATTTGCTTAGGGCATTATCGGGCAAAAAAGGCAACCACTGTTTGGGTTCGGCCCGCCGCAATATATCATAATAACCACTTGGCATCCGTTCAAAGTCACGCCGATCTAAAATGGCTATCAGCGCCGTAAACGCAAAATGGCGTGTACGCCGATCTCCCCACTCGCTATGAAAAAACCGATGCACCACATCAGTAGCCCATACCTCATCAATCGCCAAATGGGCTAAATAGCCCGCTAAAAATACACGCCGAGAGGGATCAACTACTTGCTGTGATAACAGCGACGGATAGTCTTGCAACATTTTGATGGTGGCGAGGGGGTCAAGTCGGGGCGCATAGTGAAAAAAATGGGTGGTCTCGCGCCGAATATCGCTGCTGTGGGCCGCATGATGCGCATCGGGGGCAATGTTACCTAGTAAAAAGGCCGGCAACTCTTGGCGCAAAAGACTGACCGCAGATGGGGCAAGGCGTGGATCGTCCAACAATTGGTGTGCTTTAATCAAATGGGTAAACGGTGTTGGCATGGATGAGACCTCGCTCAGGTAAATTAAGCCCTAAAAATTAGGGTAGCCGTTTGCAAAACGATTCCTCTACAATAAAGATAGAGCAAATTGTCGGTATACTAAGTGTAGAGGATAGAGCCATCATGGATAGTGTGGCAATGCGTCGTCTGATTGTATTGGGATTATTGGTCTTGGCAAGTCTTTTTTCAATCTGGCCGCGCCCCACCCAAGCCGCCGACCGTTATATCATGTTGGTAGATGCTGATGGTGCAATTGTACCAGCCATGTCTAACTATATAGAACGGGCCTTAGACAAAGCTGAAAAAGATGAGGCCGAACTGGTCATTATTCAACTAAGCACACCCGGCGGCAGCGTCGCCGTGACAGAAGATATTATTCAGCGCATCCGTAACTCAAATGTCCCTGTCGTGGTCTATGTAGCCCCCAGTGGGGCATGGGCTGCGTCGGCAGGTGCACTGATCACCATGTCTGGCCATGCAGCTGCGATGGCCCCCGGCACATCTATTGGTGCGGCTAGCCCCATCAACAGCGATGGTAGTGATCTTAACGAAACATCCGATCTAAAA
>CAZLPC010000067.1:6828-10234 GCA_964561305.1 uncultured Anaerolineae bacterium | reverse complement strand
GGCACAGCCACCAACAGCGCCGCACCCAACACCACTAACATCGCAAATAGGCCCAACCCACTAAAAAGCAGCGCCGCCAGACGACGAGAGGTATGTGATAAATGGATAAGAGCAGTGTTTTCTGAATTCATCAAATAGCTTTCCTTATTGATAAAGGGGCAAACTTCTAGCAAATAGATAACGTGGGCATCTCAAATCTTTCTCTATATACAACAATACGCCCATAAGGGCGTATTATCGTGGTGCAAACTACGAAAGAAAATAGCAAATTCTATTCTTCAAGCAATTCAGGGGTAGATTCATCCTCATCGGGCGATGTAGTACGCACAGGGGGCGACGCTTCGGCTGCTTCACGAATCAGCATTTCAAGTTCATAAAGCAGAGTTGGGTTTTTATCCAAATATTCTTTGGCGTTTTCGCGCCCTTGCCCAATAAGGCCATCATTATAGCGATAGAATGCGCCACGTTTCTCAACAATCCCTAGCTCTGTACCCAAGTCCAGCACATCACCAGATTTGCTAAAGCCAGTGCCATACATAATATCAAACTCGGCTTGGCGGAAAGGCGGCGCGACCTTGTTCTTGGTCACTTTTACACGGGTACGGTTGCCCACCACGTCTTGGCCTTGTTTAATAGATTGGATGCGCCGAATATCGAGCCGTACACTAGCATAAAACTTCAGTGCCCGCCCACCGGATGTAGTTTCGGGATTACCAAACATCACACCCACTTTTTCACGCAATTGATTGGTGAACATCATGGCAGTGTTGGTCTGCTGAATAGCACCCGCTACTTTACGCAAGGCTTGGCTCATCAGACGGGCTTGCAAACCCACATGCGATGCCCCCATTTCGCCTTCAATTTCGGCACGCGGAACCAGCGCCGCCACACTATCTAGCACCACAATATCTATTGCCCCCGACCGAATCAGCGACTCAACAATATCAAGTGCTTGTTCGCCTGTATCGGGTTGCGAAACATACAGGTTATGAATATCCACACCCAAAGCTTCGGCATAAAGGGGGTCTAGTGCGTGTTCCATGTCTACAAATGCTGCAATGCCACCCAATTTTTGGGCTTCGGCAATAACGCTTAAGCAGAGTGTGGTTTTGCCAGAACTTTCTGGCCCATAAATTTCAGTGATACGCCCGCGAGGAATGCCCCCAATACCAAGTGCAAGGTCAACCGCCAGCGAGCCAGTCGGGATTACATCAATGTTGATAATATGGTCCGCATCTCCTAGACGCATAACAGCATTTTCACCGAAACGCTTTTCTAGGTCAGCAATAGTTGCCTCAATCACTTTGGCGCGTTTTTCGCCGTCTTGAATACTTTCGAGTGGTTCGCTTTTCGTAGATTTTTTGCGTTTTGACATATTTGGCTAACCTCAAGGGAGATTGCGTGGAAATTTTGTTCTAATTTTAACCCTTGCCACCAGAAAGATCAAGCGTTTTTCAAAACCCGATAAACTTGTATCTCTCGCTTTGGCTGCCCATGCTAGCGTTTAATCTGGTGGCAAAGACTTTGATAAAACGCCAACGTTGCAACGCCGGCAAAACAACATACTTGCACACTTATTGTAGCATAATTAGACACTGAAAAACATGGCGTTTTGTCGCTTAGGCAAAAGAAAAAACGCCTTTCGCTATAGCCAAAGACGTTTTTTAATTTCTAAAGTTTATAGTATGTTACTTAGGGTGATGCACTACCCGCAAACGTAATCAGCGAGAGTTGATAATCGCCCGATGTGGCCCCGTATTGCAAACCATAATGGGTGGCAATAATGTAGTAGGTTCCACTGAACGACAACGTAACTTCAGTAATCTGTGAGTCGGTGATAACACCGGGCTGAATATCGTCGTTGCCCGCCAATGGTAAACCATTGGGATCCAGTAAATAGACAGCAGTATCCAATGTACCGTTAATGCGGTTCATTTGAATACCAACACGATCTCCGGATTGCCCGTCGAAACGATAGACAGCAAACGATTGTTCCGAGTCGAGACGGCCTTGTACGGGCACATTAAATTCAATGAGTTGGGCTGTGCCCAGTTGAGCTGCATAGTTGAGGCTGGTGGGGGTAGACATATCAAAAAAGCCGCCATTACCCAAAGAAATCGAGTTCAACACCTGATCAAGGGTAAAGTTGATCATATAGCGATTGCCGACAGCAGTGGCGGTGGTTGTGACAGTACTGGTCTCGTTGGGGCCTGCCAACAACTGTCCATCTACCTCTATCAGCAAATCAAAAGTCACTGGGCGCGGATCGTTACAATTAGCCTGATACCAAACTTCAATTTCATAAGTGCCACTGGGCGGCACGCGGTTAGCAGGCCAATAGATGTAACTAACAGGCGTAGTAGTGCTATTGCAATTTTGGTTGCCCACACGGTCAGCATCCAAAATACCCCCGCTTGTCCCAATCGGATTATCATCAAAAATTGCTTCACCAGTTGGATCACGCACCAGCAGTTGCATATCGGCGTTGGTTTGCCAAGTTAAGGTGATTTCTACGCTGCCTTGCGGCGTGCCCGTAATAGTCGTTGTGGAGGGTTGGGTTGTTGTATCCACATCACTATCTATCACAGTAGCCGATGCGCTGACAATTGTGAGTGTATAGTTGCCTTCTGTGCCACCAATTACTTGCCCATAGCGGGTTGCCAAAACTGTATATTGACCAGTCGTGGGCAGTGTCACTGTTAAGAACGAGTTGGTGCTATTGTTGGCATCGTCATTGTCGGCTAAACGGCGGCCTTCTGTATCAAGCACCACCAGCAAAGTATCGAGACTGCCCGATATGGCCGTCATCGCAACATCAATTGCTTGGCCAGATGTCCCCTCAAAGATATAGGCATCTTTAGGCTTCTGGTTTGTAACTGTGCCAGAATAGGTTTGGCCGATGACAGCTGGTGTGGGGTTGGCCACCTGAGACAAGTCAAGTTGGCCAGTATCTACACCACCATTAAACAACGTCCATGTGCGGTTTACGCTTAACTCTACGCGGGCTAGATAGCGCTGTCCGGGGTTTAAGACACCCGTAATCGAGCGCGTGTCTTCGCCATTAACAGCAGCCGACAACTCAAATGTTTGAGGGCCACCTGTCGAACACGGATTTTGATAATAAATGATCACTTCATAGCTACCCGCAGGTACAAATCCCTCGGGCCAAGTGATCGTTTCGGTAGGTGATTCGGCTGTGGCATCATCACACAAATCATTGATATTACCGTTATGCTCGCCGCCACTCGGTACAGTTAAATTATCGAAGAACAGCGCCCCGCCAACCGGATCGCGTACTTCTAAATTAAAGTCTACCGCAGCAAACCAAGTCAGGTCAAATTCTACTCCACCCCGTGTCAAGGAAATATAAGTATCGTTTCCATCAAAAACAACGGGGCCATCATCG
>CAZLPC010000067.1:0-6818 GCA_964561305.1 uncultured Anaerolineae bacterium | reverse complement strand
GTCAGGTACAGCAGATGTGGAAGGGGGTGTAATTTCACCCACAAGGCTAAGGGTATATGCGCCACTGCCGTCACCATCAGTGCCCGCACCGCGCAATACAGTTACTACATAGGTGCCATCAGCAGGCAAAGTAGAGTTAGAGATCAGCGCTGCATCATCGCCTGCTGCTCGCGTCACCTCGCCTTCGGGGTCAGTTAGTAGCAGTGCAAGGGTCAAGTCCTCATCTGTGGTCGTCACCCGTAAGGTAATAGTATCCCCTTCTGATGCAGCAAAAATATAGCTTTCGGCAAAATTTTCCGCATCTAAGGTTCCTGTTACAGGTTCGCCGGGAACCAATTGGCGAGACCCGTCTTGCGCGTGGGTGGTTGTGGTTACTACTAAACTTAGCAACAGTAGCAAGACACCAACGATCACAGCACGCCGTGTAAGAAGTGCCGACATTAATTTCCTCCTGAAGTCGATCTATTTCAATCGCTATCGAAAATTCAAATTGCCAGTGTAGCCAAAGCATACGAGGCTTGCAATAGCATACGGTGAACTCTAGCCCCTCACAAGGGGCGATTCGTGTGCGCCAACCTTACTCACCACCAATTGCGGCCGGCAAAGTGGGGGCTGGTGTAGATTCTGGTGGATTAAGCCGAAACTCTTCTACCCAATTTACCATACCGGGCCGCACTTCAATCGTTTGCTGAAAACGCCGCCCATCTACAATGGCGACCACTTGATAAGTGCCCGCTGGTACATCGCCAAAAACATAGTTCTCGCGCCAATTGTCATCGGGCACAACCCGAAACGGTCGGCTTATGCCGCCATTTGGCTGGGCATAGGTTACAGTACGGTCAACGGTGCGCCCACCCCGTATCAGTTGAATAGACAATTCGTCAATAAAATTGCCGCGTTCGTCGGTGATACGCCCTGCAATAACGCCATGATTCAGGTAAGGCGCGATCCATAACAGGGGGTTGCGCGTACTCCAATAACTATTTGTGCCATAGCGCACCTCAAAATGAACATGGGGGCCCGTAACAATGCCCGTATTGCCTACCAACCCAATCACATCATTAATTGCCACGCGCTCACCTTCAGATACCAATCGGGCCGCAAGGTGGGCATAGAGTGTATAAATTGGTTTTCCATCTACGGTAAACTCATGCTCGATGACGATAAAATTGCCATAGCTGGCATATAGCTCCATGCCTTCATATTCGCCGTCCTCCGACACAATTCCAGAGTAAAAAACGGTGCCACCCGCGGCCGCCAAAACCTGTTCACCAATTGGATTAGGAATATCAACGCCATGATGCACCCGTGCCGTACCCTGCCAGCGTGCGCCATAGGTGTAATAGAAAATTGAGGCACTATTGCCGCTAGCATCTACGGGGCGGGTGAAGAAAAAGTGATCGAAGGGTTGCAAACTAAGGGGTAGCTGTTCGGGTGGGGGCTGAAATTGAGCCACTGCATCGAAACTCACCAATTCTTGGGCCAAACCTGTTGGGCTGGGCACTGCCGTAGAGCCAATGCCCGTTAGAGTAGGGATAGTATCTTCTGCAAACGCGCTGGTTGGCAACAGTGTAGGTGTAGCCAGTTGATTCACCGAAACCTGCGTTACCCGAAAACTAAGTGGAGTTGTCACAGCGTCAAAGCCACTTGCTGTAGGTGGCACATATTCCACGACAAACGGGGTTTCTGTGGGCACACGAGTTAAAGAGTTGTCAATGCCGGCCCCCAGTGCCGATACCCACGCAGGGTCTTGGGTGCGCGTGGGATTACCCCCAATGGGGATAGCATATTGCTGGGCCGATGATTGGTTTTGAAGCAACAGCGCCCCCCCAACCCCCACAACAATCGCTAAGATGATGATACCCTGTAAATTTCGTGCAAGTGTGTGCATATCCGTTTAGGCCTCAGGTGTTGCTGGTCTAGGATTGTCGGGCAACTCATCGGGTACTTCAGTTTCGGCAGGCACAACCTCAATCGGCAAATCAGACTCGACGGCTGGTAGCTCTACATTATTAGAGCTAATCTCATCATTCAAAAAGCGTTGCAATTCAGCATCTGTATAAAGCTGTTGCATCGCTTGTGGCCATGTCAAGTTCTCATTATTTGTGAATACCCAAAACAATAATCCCGGTGTATTCACGCGCCACGAACGATCTGATCCAATTGGATACCAGCCATAGTCGGCAGCCAATTGTGTAAAATCAATATAATAGCCACTAGAAACTGTTGTCGCCAGCCGTCCGCCCTCATTGTAAGCCGTCACATCACCACTTCCCCGCGACAACAAGTCCCACGGTATAGCCCGTAGTGGCTCGCCCAATAATCCATTCTGAACTTGAGCATTTACACGCACATAAACCCGCCAATAAGCGCCCAAGTCGCGATCTTCGCGCACTACCACCACAGTCGGATTACGGCTTTCAAACGCATAGTCGCGGTCAAAAGCAAAGGCTCGTCCGGCATAATGCCAGCTTTGACGGGGGTGGCCAATTTCGGGTTGACGATCTAGGCTCCAAAATGCCGATTCAAGATTGGCCAAAAAGTCCCAGCCCGCTTTTTCTAGCATGGCCAAACGCAAGCCATTAAACGACGGAAATACCTGTGCATTAAGATAGGCTGCGTTTAGCTCGCCCGTATCTACGCGCACCCCTTGCATCAAAGCCAAGCGATACAAGCCATCGGCATCGGCCTGTACATCTACCAAAGGCGGCACAGGTGGATAATCAGCAACAACCGTAGGCACAGTTGGCTCGGCACTTGTCCAATCTAAATCTGATACGACCCCATTAATGATGACAGCGTTGCCACTGGTTCCGAAACGGCCCGGAAAACCGCCGCTAATCGTCGAGCGTTGGGGTTGAAATTGCTGACTATAGAAAATACTGCTACCGGTCACGGGATCCCATGTTGGCATTGCACCACGCCCCACAATCTGCTCATTGGTTGGATCTGACACCAAACGCACATAGACCGCTTCAACACCATCTACCCGCGCACTATACGCAATGCGCGATCCATCGGGACTCCATGAGGCATGATCTTCATGAATAGATGGTGTGTTGGTGAGATTTTGGGCTGCAAATTCATTGGGGTTATCAAGGCTTAGAACATAAATATCTTGTGTACCATTTCTGATACTGGTAAAGGCGATACTGCGCCCTTCATTTGGCTCCCATGCTGGCGAAAAATCGGGGCCCGGATTGGTTGTAATGGGCTGTGGTGGCGAGGAGCGATCCACTGGCATAATATAAATATCAAGGCCACCTGTTTCTGGATTATAGCCTTCAAATGCCAAAAACGCGCCGTCGGGGCTCCATGTGGGCGACCCAACAAAATGAGTTGTCGAAGTCATACGTGTAATACGGCGTGTCACCACATCCATAATATACAATTGCCATGGGCCATCACGCTTACTGACAAAAGCAATAGCCCGCCCATCGGGACTCCATGCCGGGTCACGGTCATCAGCCGGATCATTCGTAATCCGACGTGGCTGATCATCTCCCAGTTGCAACACAAACAAATCTTCTTGGCCAGCCTCACGAATGCTAAAAACCAACGTCCCTTGCCAATCTGAAAAAACGACGGGGGGGGCTAGCGTCGCAGGCTCTGGCGTAGGCAAGTTGGCTTCAAGTGTGGGGTTAAGCGTGTTTTGTGGCAAAACACCCACAAAACGCCCCCCACCATTATCAGCGCGATTAGTAGCCCAGAATACAATGGCTATCAGGCTAACCATCAAAACCACTGTAAATGTGCTAAGAATGCGGTTTTGTTGCAAAAGAGGGTCTTCAAACACCCGTTCGCGTTGGGTTGGAGGCACAATCTCAATGCCCGTAATCTCGCTGGTGCGCGTGGCAATAGAAGTGGCCCGCTGGGCCATGGTACGCCGCCGTTCATCAGTTAAAGCCACAGCCTTGGCCGCTTGGCGCTGGGCTTGTTGCGACACCTGAACGCTGCGCTGTGTAGCGCCCGCAACACTGCCAAACACTACGCTTATTATGGCAATAATTGACACCCGCAAAAACACCACTTGATCCAAAAAGCCATTGCTTAGCCACACCGAAATTTTAAGCAGCGCATTGCTAAATTTATCTGTCAGGCGGAAAACACGCACCAGCATGGTGGGTCTCTCTCAATAAACTATGCTTAGAACAAACTATCTACCCGCCGCATTGTACTAAAATCGAGGTTATGAAGCAACTTAAAAATCCCATGCCATGTTGGGCAGTTGCGTGTATAATATGCGCCTGATTAATAGTGACCCACTTTTGGAGGACTGGAATCTTGAAACTACCAAAATGGACTATCATAGCTGTTGGGCTTTTGACTATGGGGCTTTTGGGGGCGTGCAGTCCGGGCTATGGCTCGCCCGAATCCGCATCAGAATCATTTTTCAATGCGTATGAATCGCAAGAAAAAGACCGCATAGAAGAAGCTGTTTGTGACCAATTCATAGACCGTATACCTGATTTTGAACTTCCTGATGATAACAAATTAGAATACGATTTTAATGTGCGCTTTCATACCGATGAAGAAAATAGCGAGCGTGCAGAGGTAAATGCCTATGGTACGATTCGTATTCGTTTGATTACGGAAGAAGGCGATGTCGAGTACAAACTGCACTCAAAGGGCGATAACCCATTGTTTACCATTCAGGTAGACAAAGATGGTGACGACTGGAAAGTTTGTGACGAAGACTTCATTAGCGGTGCGCGTTTCTCACCTTTCGGATAAAAGCAATTGTTTCTCGGCTGGCGGATTTGAAACCCCGCCAGCACACCCTCAACCCATGAAGGACAATTACGCTTGATCGAACAGCTACAAGCACAACTAGATTATGAATTTAATGATGTGATGCTGCTAGAACAGGCGATCACGCATCGCTCATATCTAAATGAAAACCCACACTATCAGTTGGGACACAACGAACGCCTTGAGTTTTTAGGCGATGCTGTTTTACAACTGATCGCCAGTGATTTATTATTTGACCGCTTTGGCGATATGACCGAAGGACGCATGACGCGCATTCGGGCTTGGCTAGTCAGAACAGAGACCCTTGCCGATTTTGCACGCCAAATTCAGTTGGGGCCTATCTTGCGGATGGCACGCGGCGAAGAATTGGACGGTGGGCGCGAGCGTGCTTCAATGTTGTGTAATGCCTTTGAAGCCGTTATTGGCGCAATCTATATGGATAGTGATATTAACACAGTGCGCCAGTTTATTTTGCCATTTTTTGAAAACAGCTTGGTCGAAATTTTAGCACGCCAACAAGACAAAGACCCCAAAAGCCTGTTTCAAGAGTGGTCTCAAGCCCTATTTCGCCTTACACCCACCTATACTGTGCTTGAGGAAGTGGGCAACGAGCACGACAAGCTGTTTCGTGTTGGGGTGGTGCTAGACAATGTAGTGGTGGGCGAGGGCGAAGGACGCAGCAAGCAAATTGCCGAGCAAGCGGCGGCTAGCCACGCCATTAACCTCATCAGTATGGGGGCGCTGCCCTTCGCCTATTAATTGCACACCTGTTCAGGGATGCGCTTAATCTCAACATACGACAAGCGATGATCGGACGCTATCGCATCGCGGTCAATTACTACCCCTTGGGGGTCAACATTCATTAGCCAAATATAGTCAAATCGCGCCGAGCTACCATCCACCAAGAAGATCGTTTTGGCGTTTTCGATGGCTAAATTGGCAAAGGGATCGACAAAGGTCGTTTCGTTTTGCCAAAAATTGTAGAGGGGGGTGTTGCGATCATAGTTAAATGTGCCGCCCATAATAATACGCTCATCAAAATTGGGCGAGTGGTTACGTACAATCAATTGCTCTAGCTCGCTAGTTTGCCTCACTTGGTCTTGCAATTCGAGTGGCAAGGGTTGCCCGGCAGCATCTACTGTTTGATAGCCCAACCACACGTTATAGATGTAAAACGGATTCTCATCTAGGCTCAGTTCAATAACCATCACGGCAGCTTGGGGCCCTGTGCTGCTCAATAACTCGGCTTGCACTTCACGGATCGGAATGCGGCTTAGAACCGCCAAGCCATGCAATGACTCGTTTTGTGGAAAAAAAACAGCTTCCATGTTTAGTTGCCGTGCCAACCACTCTAGCTGATCCACCCCAAAACTCGATAAGCGACCAGTATCCACTTCTTGCAGCAAAATAATGTCTAAGTCAACATTGGTGTTGTTAGGGCGCACCGAAAGCGTCTCTTTTAGCAAATCTAAGCTGGGGCTATATAACAAAGTATAGCCACTATGAATGTTCAGCGTGCCCACACGCAAGCAGCCCAGATTATTGGGAGGGATAACAATCGGCTTCGCAGCCATGTTTGCGCTACCAACTCCCACAGCTATGGTCAAAACTATCGTTAGAAAAGTTTCGCCACCACGCCCGCCCTGCCATGGAATCACACGCCGCTCTAAAATCATCGGCATACACACTATCAGCGTGGCAAACAAAAATAATGGCAAGCCAAAGTCTTTGAACGAGCGCAACACATCGGCTAGTGGCTCGAAGGGGGGTGCAAATTCGCGCACATAAGCATAGTCATAGGTAAAATAATCGCCAGCACTCAGCAACGCAAACACCCCAATTGAAATAAGCGCCAAAATGGGCGTTGGATTGGGCAATCCGCGGGTTGCGGGCTTAACCATCCACCACAAAGTTAACCCTGTAACAAACTGGGCAAAAACCAACACACCTAGCGCTAGTGTGCCATCAAACCGATTGCCCAATACAAACAGCAATCCAAGTAACAAGGCCCATAACCAACCCCGCCACACACCATCAAACGCGCCTAAAAATGACCTTGCCCGCAC
>CAZLPC010000066.1:0-10249 GCA_964561305.1 uncultured Anaerolineae bacterium | reverse complement strand
CTGGGGCCGCCACCGGATGGGTATGGATAAGTTCTTTTGCGGATAAGGCGCTTGGTGCGCTCGATCATCGCGTCAAACTCAGCCCGACTCATAAGACCTTGCAGGCAATGCCCTATTTCTCCGTCGCCGCACAAATCGTCAAGCAATATTTGAATATTGTCTAATAATTGGTCTGGAATCGTTTGGCCCGCAAAATCCCAAATAACGGTGCGTAGTTTGGGTTCATCATGAAAACAAATACCATGATCAATGCCCCAAATTTTGCCACGCTCATCTAGCAACACATGGCCGCCTTTGCGGTCGGCATTGTTGATGATGACATCAAAAGCGGCCATCATCAGCAATTGGGATATAAATTGATCGGACAGCGAAAAATAATTAATCGCAGGATCGTGATCAATATAAAGCTGCACCGAACCTAGCCCACGCGGCCCCTCGCGCAATACGGTGGGGGCCACAATCCCCCACCCCAAGCCTTCCGACACTTTATAAGCTGCCACTTCTCGATAACACAGTGTGCCATCTGGAAAGTCCCACAGGGGGCGTTCGCCTTGTTGGGGTTTATAGATGGCTAGGGTTTGTAGCTCGTCATCGCGTACTGTAACAACCGTAGTATAGTTGGACGACCAGCGCAATCGGCCATGATCCTCGATAATTTCTCCGTTATTCAGCAGCGCAAGCACCCGCTCAATGCGAATCGCATCCCCATCGTGCGGGTCTTCAGGGTTTGGGGTCGGACGAGGCTCTTCGTTCATAGCTTGGCATCCTGTGTTTATAAGATTAACGATGCTCCACTACGTCCAGTAGTAGATAAGATAGCCATTTTCTCGTGGGTCAGCCCGCCCTTGCTCAATCACTTGCAATGCATGTTCGCTAAGGGCTTTATATTGCTCGCGCGTGCCCCAAAAGCGAACAATGCTTGGGCGGGAATCAGGGTCGTCTATAATATCTGCATCAGTCTCATCATCTTCTAAGGCGCGTGGTACCCATTCTTGGGCCACTAAAATAATCCGATCACGTTCCTCGTCATATCCCAAGCCCATGCGCTCTACGCGAAACGACGGCTCAAGCGGATCGCGCAAGTCCATATCATAGTTATTGAGGTTGACAATCGGCTTCATGCGCGGGTTATTGTTCATATTAGACAGATCGTCAAGAATTTCTTCGATTGCGGTGGCCAGTTGGCGGGCTTGCTCTTTTTCAATGGTTAAGGTGACAACGCGCCCACTTTGTCCGGCTTGAATATGAAACTCGCGCCGCCCTTTGGGCCCCACTGTCCCTACGGTAATGAATTCGATGGCATCCAGTTCAATTTCTGTATTCGGCATTGGCTGTCCTATTCTTCGTCATCATCGTCATTGTCCCCCGTAGGGGTCGTGTCGTCCTCGACAGGTTCAGCTTGTTCAGAGGATGTGGGTGGAGCTGGCGGATTATGGCTGGGGTCATTCACTCGCTCTATAAAAGGCCGTCCATTGCCCAGCATCATAATTGTTAATGATGCAGTCGAAATGTTCACCCGTTGAAACATATCGAGGTGCATCCCCAAATAATGCGCCACAATCATTTTAATGATGTCGCTATGAGAGACCAGTGCAATGGTGACATTTTTTTGCTCATGGTAGTGCTGATAAATGCGTTCTATGGCATCTATAGCGCGTATTTGTGCCCCGCGCATGGTCTCGCCTTCTGGAAACTGCATCCGCGTCGGAAAATTTTGCACAATTTCCCAACTTTTCTTTTTGGCTAGCTTTTTAATCTTTTTGCCTTGCCACTTGCCATATTGTACTTCGCCAATGCCAATTTCGGCCTGAATCGAAAGATTGTGATGAGCAGCAATGGCGTTGGCCGTTTCCATCGTGCGTTCTAGTGGGCTAGAATAAATCGCCGTCAGGGGTATTTTTGCCAAGCGGTCGCCCAAGGCAGCAGCTTGTTGCTTGCCATAATCGTTTAGGTGTACGCTTGGTGTCCAACCCGCCAAACGGCCTGTTTGCACCCACTCGTTGGTGGCATGTCGAATCAAGAAAAATGTAACCATGCCTATCTCTTTTGATTATTAGGGTTAAAGTTACAACAGTCTATCATGGGTAGTTTAGCACATTCTGAAAAGGTCTTGGTGAACATCTTATGACAAATTTCACAGTCAATTTAGCAGGAAAAGCCGCCTTAGTGACTGGGGCTGGGTTGGGCATTGGGCGGGCAGTTGCGCTAGCATTGGGCGCAGCAGGTGCATCTGTTTTTGTGGCAGATGTAAACCCCGACACGACCGACACTGTGGTAGATCTGATCGTGGCGGCGGGGGGCACTGCATCTGGGTGGCAGGGCGATGTCTCTAATAAGCTGATGGTAGGGCCAATGATCGAAGCTATGCGCGATACCTTCGAGAAAATTGATATTGTGGTAAATGCCGCAGGGGTAGAGAAAATTGGCTCATTGATTAAACTCGACGAGTGGGATTGGCGGCGAGTTATGGATGTTAACTTGAACGGCACATTCTTTGTGGGCCAATTGGCGGGGCGTGTGATGGCAGATGAAGGCGGTGGCGTAATTATTAATTTGGCTAGCACTGCCGGCCATACCTTGCCCCGCGCCAACAGCATCAGCTATGTGGCCAGCAAAGCGGGTGTCATTGGCCTAACCAAAGAAATGGCCCGTGAGCTAGCGCCCTATCGGGTGCGTGTAAATGCCATCTGCCCCGCCAACATTGATACCCCCGACGAACGTCCCGAACGTTTTGATACCAGCCGCATTCCGCAAGGGCGCTTGGGTACACCCGAAGAAGTAGCCAATGTTGTGCTATTTTTGTGTTCAGATGCAGCCTCATACATTACTGGCCAAGCCATTCATATTGATGGCGGCGAAAGTATGAATTGATGAGGTTTTAGGGGCTAGAATAATGGTAGTCTAGCCCCTATTTTTAGAGTCTAGTCAAGGTCTTCAATGGTAAAGTCTTCTTCGTCTTGCACTTCTTCGGACGCATCGGGCCGTACCAGCATAACCGGTACATTTAGCCCTTGCATCACTTTGTGGGCTACGCTACCAAAGACAAATCGCGCCAGCCCTGTGCGACCATGCGTAGACATAATGACCAAATCTGCGCCTTCGGCTTTTACATATTTAATGATGTTATAGGCTGGTTCGCGGCCATCAATAATATGACCACGTACTGTAATCCCTTGCGAACGCAAGTCGTTGCGAACGCTGATCAAGTGGCGCTTAATCGTCTCGCGCTCTTGGTCTACCAATTGGCCTTGCTTGGCCAATGCCAAGCTGTCTTGATATTGCGCCAATTGAGAATGATAGATATTGAGCAAAATAATCTCTGCATCGTTATTTTTAGCGATACGGGCCGCATGGGGCACGGCTCTGTCTGCCCAACCACTACCATCTAGTGGCACAACGATCTTCTTATATTTCTGACGGGGTGCTGTTGTCATGGTGCTAGACCTTCCTTTCAACGCAGATACTGTCGCTTCACCATATCCCTACGCTGAAGCTCCCAGATCCACCACAAACCGAGTAACAATGTGCCGACACCCAAAAACACGATAATGAACGGCAACAGAATGGCAAATAATGATACCCCTAAAGCCAGCACATCTTCCAAAAAGCTAACCAAGAAGTTGCCTGTTCCACCTGTGGCACCTGTGATAAGCGGACGGCCAACGGCTTTAACCGCATGAACACCACCTGCCGATGTGCCACCAGAGATAATGGCGAATAGCTGGATCATCTCTGGACTAAAGCTGCCGTTTAGGTCTGAGGTGGTGGCTAGCATGAGAGCGGCCCCAGCGGCCGGACGGATAACGGTGCTAAAGATGTCGTTAACGCTATCGAGTAGGGGCACTTTGTCCACAATCATCTCAATTAGCAACAGCACACTAAATATGCCGAGTGCTTCCCAAGAGGCCATGTTTTCGGGCAGTTGCCCTTCAACTTCAATAAAACCAAAGCGCACTGCCAAATTATATACCACAAGTGGTAAATAAGCGTTTAGGCCCGCACTAGACGACAGCCCCAAACCCGTTATGATCGACTCCATTGCTTATATGCCTCCTTCGGCGGCAAAAATAAAGCCTTCCCATGTGCCTGTAAACATGAAGCGCAGGGCATCAATGCCCCCCAACATAATAATGGCGGCAGTGAGGCCCGCCAACAAGGGCAACCACAGTTGCGACCAGTGGGTATAGCTGCCGTCGGTGCGTAAAAAAGCCATCATCATGCTGGCCATCACCAGTGTTAAGATGATTAATACGCCCAACGTGCTGGCAAAACCTACCACCAACATCACCAATGGGCTATTTAGCAAAACTAACCCCAACACCACAAGAATAACCGCCACATATAGCGCTAATTCGCGCAGATTTTCGACAGCCCGCCGCCGATCCATTACGCTATGATGCCAAACAGTCGCGTTCCAAAATGGCAACAAGCCATGAATCATGGTTAGGCCCACAAACATCCCTGTTATCACGCGCAAAGTGTTACTGGGGGTATAGAGGCCGCCATCAAAATTAGGGAACAAATGAAAATAGCTGTTTAAGCCATCTATGCCCAAAAATGCCACAAACAACAAAAACACCGCCGCTACTTTCAAATTGGGCAGGCGTGCTGCCCGCAAGCGTCCCACCGCCGCAATTGAAAGCAGGCCAGTCATTACGCCCGTATAAATGCCACTACACCGCGCACACATGGGTAGTTGACGGTCGTTATAAGTACTAAACGAGCGTTCTTCGATGCGATGACAAATGGCATAGCCAACCGCATCGGCTTTGCCTTGCACACCATTGGGTGTATAGGCTAGCCAGATGCCGATCACCAACAACGCCACCAACACCGTTAGCCAAACCACAGTGCGCGAGGGATCAAGTTTGCTGCTAGAAGTTGTTGAATCCATAACGTTGCCATGCTCTCAAAATATACAGCTATGATCTATTATAATGTATACACTGTTTTGCCGAGACCCTACTTCATAGGAGTATATAGAACCTGATGGACAATTTATCTGATTTGACCTTTGAACAAGCCTATAGCCAACTAGCCGATATTGTCCAGCGCCTAGAAAGCAGCAACTTGCCGCTAAACAACGCTTTGGCATTGTTCGAGCAAGGCCAACAATTAGCAGCTTATTGTCAACAGTTATTAGATGGGGCAGAACTTCGCATTAGCCAATTGATTGATGGTGAAATCGCACTGCTAGATTGAACTTTTGCATTAAAATCTGTTTTTAAAACAGTCTTGGCACAATCACACTAACCTACCTTTCATCAATATCCGCTACTATCAAAAGTGTCTGTGAACTTTCGCACAAATTTGATGCTTTGGGGTTTGCGTGGGTGTATTAGCTTTTATCATGCGCCCACAGAAAACGACACAAAGAGAATTGGGGATATTGTGAGCGAACCGGAAAATAACGCCGTCTTGGCCGATAATGTCACGAAGACGGTTGAGGTGGGCGACCGCTTTTTGCCCGTTATAAAAGGCATTACCCTTAAGATTAGGCGCGGCGAAGTGTTGGGTATTGTGGGGCCGTCGGGCAGTGGCAAAAGCACACTAATGGGCTTGTTGGGCGGGCTAGATTCGCCGACCAGTGGGCGCGTGATCATTGATGGTATTGATATTTCGACCATGAACGAGTCACGCTTGACCGATGTGCGTAACGCCAAAATTGGATTTGTTTTCCAATTGTTTCATCTTGTGCCCACGCTAACGGCTTTACAAAATGTTATGTTGCCAATGACATTCGCCAAAACCAACATTGCAGACCCTCCGCACCGCGCCACCGACTTGCTAGAGATGTTGGGCATTGGTAACCGCTTAAAACATCGCCCCAGTCAGTTATCGGGTGGGCAACAGCAGCGTGTGGCTATTGCGCGGGCGCTGGCCAACGATCCGCCAATCTTGTTGTGCGATGAGCCAACTGGCAACCTCGACACAAAATCGGGTGAACAAGTGATGGCAGCCCTGCATGACATCCGCGACCGCCTGAACACCACCATTATCATTGTCACCCACGACATGCACATTGCCCAACAAACCGACCGTATTGTTACCCTAGAAGATGGCAGGATCACTGATGAACAGATTGTTGGGGCCTAGCTCTTTTTGGAAGCGACTACGCTTCTATGCGGCACATTCTTGGAACGACTTGCGCGTGGGCGGCTGGCGCACGGTGTTTGCACTCTTGTGCATTGCATCGGGCGTGGCAGCGGTGGTCAGCTTACAAACGCTGGGTGCAATGATCGAAGGCTCATTAACCAATAATCTGCAAGAGTTGAATCGCGGCGATATTCGGGTGTTTCCGCCCGGCCCGGGTCCGGCGCGTCTTTCGCGTTCAGAAGTTGATCTTGATCAACGTTATTTAGCGCCATTTCCGGGCAGTGGAACGGTGTTTACAGGCGCAGGTATTTTAGCCATTGAACAAGCGGTACAAAGCATTGATCCTGCTGCCGAGGTCTCCTACCTCTATCGCTCCCCTGATAATGCCATTATGGGCACATTTATTGATGTGGGGAACGAGACCCGCAGCATTTTTCCGTTATTCATAGACAAAAACTACTCGGTCTATGGCAATACGCCCACCCTAGATGGCCGCAAAGTGAGCGAGGTGTTGCAAAATCCCACCGATGTCGTTATCAGCGACAACGCCGCCCAAGATAACGGCTATGAAGTGGGCGATCAAATCATCCTTACCGATAGCGATACCCCCTTTACCATTCGGGGCATTGTCGAGCGTGAGGCCGAGGCTTTTACCGAAAACTTCATTTTTGTGACACTCTTCGGGTTTTACTATATTGACCAAAGCGCCTTGCCCTATTTTAACTTGCCCGATGGCGGCGCAAACCCTTATGCGTTTGAGGTCTATATCAATCTGTCGGATAATCGACCCGAAAATGTTAGCGAAGTAGCACAACGGCTCGAAAAACAGTTTGACTTCCTCTCTACTACTACCACATCCGATATTCGTGAACGTAACACTCAAATTACCAGTGCCGTTAATCAATTGGTGTTGCTGATGGGGGTGGTTTCGTTGCTGATTGGTGGTATTGGCATTGTGAACACCATGCTGGTGATTGTGGCCCGCCGCACCACCGAAATTGCAGTTTTAAAGACTATTGGCATGAAGGCCCAGCAAGTGACAGTGCTTTTTCTGGTAGAGGCCATCATGATCGGCTTCATTGGAAGTGTGGTGGGTGTCATCGCAGGCGTGGGCTTGGCAGCGCTATTGCAAACACTGGACGTTTGGTTTGGAACGCGCCTCGATTGGGTGTTTTCTGAAGAGGCAGTGTTGCGGGGGTTGGTGTTGGGTGTGGTGGTAACGGCGGTTTTTGGCTTTTTGCCCACACTGATTGCGGGCCAAGTGCGACCCGGCAATGTGCTGCGCCCCAGCAGCACCCAGCTACCTAACATCGGCATTTTGCAAACGCTCGGCGCAATTGCCGTGATTATTGTGGTGATGGGCGTAGTCGTATGGACAATTTTAGGCAATGCGCTTAGTCCGCACCCCAACACCGATCTCATCAGTGGCAATCAACCCGGGGGTGTGTTGGCTATTACGCTGATGATGGCGCTTGCTGCTGGCATTGTGGGCGGTGCATTAGTGCCCAGCTTTGGCTTTATCAAAAAGCCCACCGATCAACTAACGACCAATGGAAAAGCCTTGCGCGGGGCTATGATGGGTTTGGGCTTGGTGTTGCAAACCTTATTTCAGGGAGTGCTATTTTTCTCGGTGGCTATTGTTCTTGTCGCTATTTTCTTGGGCGAACTAGCAACGCCGGCCATTGTCGTCTCGGTTGTGATCGGTGTAGTGGGTGGCGTGGTCGTTAGTTATCAGGCGTTTATCCAGCAACGGGCAATCTTTGTGGCTCTAGGCGGCATTCTATTGGCTTTCTTGCTGGCAGCTCTAGTGGGCGGCTTGTTCGGGGCACTGTTGGGTAGCGCACTTGGCGCAATTTTACCAACTGAAGCATGGCGTGTAATCGTTGAATTAACGGCCAATATTGCCCTCGTCGAAAGTATTTTTGTGCTGATTGTGGCCACTTTGGCGGTGTTGTGGTTTTTAGTGACACTCACTGCCAGAACGCCTTCAATGGGTGTCCCCGATGTGAAAATTTCGTTGCGGGCTTTGGTCACCAACCGCAACCGCGTTGCTTCCACGTTGCTGGCACTGGTGATTGGTGTGCTAACGCTGAGTTTGGTGACGATGTTTGCAGCTTCTTTGAAGCAATATTTTGCTTTGAACCTTGAGGAAAACTTGGGTGGTAATGTGGTGCTATTCACCATTACCAACGATGCCACATGGGAGCGCACGCTATCTGATGTAGAGACAGTCTTAGACACGGCAGAAGGGGTCGAGAACTATACACTTATCGCCAATTATCAAGTAGATTTTGTGGCCCTAGAAAAAGCCGATGGGACACGCCTAAAACGCGAGCAACTATTGGTGATTATGGCGCAAAATCTCGGCAACGACTCAAGAAATCTTTCCGACTTTTTTGATGTTAGTCTGGGTAGCATTGATGGGCGCTTTGTGGATCAGACTTTGCCCCAAAAGACATTTACAGCACCCAACCGCCAACTAACTGCCGACGATGCGGGCCAGCGTGTGGTGGTGGTCGCTGGCAATCGGGCCATGCGGGCCGCTGGCATAGAAGCAGGCGATACATTGGTTTTTAACTTTTCGACCGAAAGCGGTAGCCGTTTATTGTCGTTTATGGTGGTAGGGGTGTCGGATGAGTCGTTTGGCGATCTATCGAGTGATGCAGGTAGCTTTATTTATGCCCCCATTGATGCCTTTGATAACATTGCACCCGATGCCATGGGCGGCGTGATTAATGTGGAAGAAGACAAAATTAAAGCCTTCAGCCGCGAAGTAACCCAAAATGTTGACAATACGGTGGTGCTAGAAACGCGCTTCCTCAACCAAATCGTGAACCGTCTGATTGATCAATTTACGGCCTTACCATTTCTGGTGGCTTTGCTCAATCTGATCACGGGTGGTGCTGTCATCGCTAATTCCGTCGTGCTGAGCACGATGGAACGGCGGCGCGAAATTGGCGTGATGAAATCCTTGGGTGTCCAACGCGAGCGTGTGTTGGGTATGTTGTTGCTCGAGAATGGCTTAATGGGCTTTTTGTCGGGCCTAATTGGGGTGGGGGCATCGTTGTTGCTTCTCATTTGGCTGTGGGGTCTTATCTTTGAAGGTGATTTGCGCGGCGCTATTCCTGTGGGGACAGCACTGGCTCTGATGGGGTTGTGTGTGGTAATTGCGCTGATTGCGGCGGCAGCCACAGCGTGGAATGCCAGTGGCGAAAAACCCCTAAACGTCCTGCGGAATGAATAAGGTAGGCAACAAGAGGGCTTGCGATATTTGGTGCAGCCCTCTTAATTAATGCAACCTAATGCACCTACCAGTCTTTGGCTATAGAAGAATCTACGAAATAGTTACGACAAGCCTCGTCCACCAACTCTGGTGTTAGGCGGGGTTCTTCGCCAGTATACTCGCAAATTTGTTTGATGATTTTGCAAATGTCTCGCGGGTGTACCGATTGCATTTTGCGCTTGGGTTCGCGGTACCATTTTTGTACCAAGTACTGAAACCCCTCTTTTTCCATAGTTACGCCCAATTGCTTAGACATGGTTACAAAAATCTGAAAGAACATGCGGTCGTCGGGGCTAGTGACAGCGACTTTCATCTGAATACGCCGCAAGAACGCCCCGTCTACCAGTTCGTTGGGATCTAAGTTGGTGCTAAACACAATGAGTTGACGAAAAGGGACTTGTAGGGCTTGTCCAGTGCGTAGACGCAAGAAGTCAATGCCGGTTTCTAGCGGCACAATCCACCGATTTAAAAGCAGTTGCGGGGCCATCATTTGGCGGCCAAAGTCGTCAATTAAGAACATGCCTCCATTGGCCTTCATTTGCAACGGCGCTTCATAAAACTTCGAGATCGGATCGAAACGCAATTCTAGCGCGTCCATCGTCAATTCGCCACCAACCACCACCGATGGGCGCTTCCACTTGCCCCACCGCTTATCAGCAAAGCGCGATTCGTTTTCAGTTAATGGAATTGCCTCAAACAGCAAGGGGTCATGAATACTGATAATGTAGCCTGCTAGGGTTACAGCATAAGGAACCCAAATGCCCGGTGCACTACCAGCAAGCAATTTACCAACGGCCTCAGCAACTGTCGTTTTGCCGTTGCCGGGTGGGCCATATAGGAAGATCGAAGTTCCGGCATTAACGGCGGGGC
>CAZLPC010000065.1:0-10401 GCA_964561305.1 uncultured Anaerolineae bacterium | reverse complement strand
AATTAAAATTGCACCAATACCCGTTTCAGATTATGATTTGGGGCGGACGCAGAGCAAACAGGCGCAACAACAATGCCACACCAACCACATTGGGAAGCGATTCATCACGAACTAGCACTAACTGACGAATTATTGCAGGCCGACCTTGCGCCGCATCAACTGAGCCAGTTGTTGGCGCAGCGGGCCGAGCAATTTGCCGTGCAGGTACACACCACCACACGCCTAGAACAACGTCACTTTTTGATATTGACCATTGGGGCTGAAGTGTATGGCATTGATGTGCAGATGGTGCAGACCATTGTGCCACTTCAACGCTTTACGCCTGTGCCAGATGCCTTGCCGTGCTATGTGGGGGTGGCCAATATTAAAGGCCAAATGATCTCGCTGGTGCATCTTCCATATTTATTTGGGTTAATCAACACTCATACATCTTCAGATGCCTTTGTTATTGTGGCTAAGGGGGCAGGCTTAACACTGGGTATTTTGGCGGATGCCGTGCAAGATGTACTGTCATTGCGAGATGATCAATTGGCTCAACATACTAGCGATGATCCAACGCTTGTTGCAGTGCTACCTTCTGGCATAGCCTTGCTGGATATTGAGTATATATTTGCTGATTCACGCATTCGCTCTGATAGGGGCAGCGCATGAGTCCATTGACCAATTTATGGCGCGATTGTGGTGTAATCAGTTTGTTAGGGATTGGTTATGGGATGGCTAACGAAACGTTATTATTGCCCTTTGTCGTCATTTTGGGCAGCATTGTAGCGTTATTGGTCGCGCTGCAATACTCCCCTGTATCGCAGCTTTATCATTTAGTGGCACTGGCAACACAAGTCATTGCTTTTGCCGTACTACTTTTGACCAGTAGCGCCGCCATAGCACCACTGTTTGCTCCTTTAGCAGGATTATTGATATTTAGAAGCATCCATATTCAACTTCCCTATACTTTGCCTGTTATCACCGGGATATTAATTGTGCTAGTGGGGGTCGGTTATGGTGCAAGCGAGCAGTCGGATAGCGCCTTACAGGCGTTGATTTTTGCGATTGTGGGTATTTTGGCAGCAGTGTTGTGGGTGCAGCAGCCAACAACTGAAGCACCTACTGGCGTTGCTAGCCCTATCACCACTAGCGGCATTCGTTCGGCTACAGCTAGCCATCCTTCGTTCGAGATGCCGAGCGTTGCACCGTTTGCTTTCGACAGTAACTCAACGGATCGACTGGATGAAGTAGCCCAACAACTCGAAACCATCCGCACCGTTATTAACCAACAAGTCAATCAGTCGGCGCGGCAAATTCATACTGTCGAGCAACTAGGGGCGACACTGCGCGTCAGCCAAGAGCAACTCCAATCGGCCCGTCATTTGCTGCAAACCATTGATAGCACCGTGATGGATGTAATGAGCACCACCACCGACGGGCACACCTCAGTTCAAGACACCCAGCGCCAGCTGCAACAAGCCCTCGACACAGTAGAAACAGTGGGCCGCTCTATGGCCCAATTGGTAGGGGACTTGCGACGTGTAAGCGAGATTGTGACGGCGGTTTCTGATGTAGCCACGCAATCTAACTTTTTGGCGCTTAATGCCCAGATTGAAGCGGCCCGCGCCGGCGAATTGGGACGAGGCTTTACTATCGTTGCCGAAGAAGTGCGCGATTTGGCTACACAGTCTCGTGAGTCTACGAAAACCATGAAAAGCATATTACGGTCTATTCATCAGGCTTCTAGCCAAGCAGTCCGTATCACCGAAGCCAGCAGTACCGATATAGCCAGCTATGCCACCAATACCACTCAACTTGACCAATTTGTGACTGCTATTGAAGAAACTATCAACAATACTCACCGCGCCCTTGTACGGGTGATAGGTGTTATCGAGCAATTGCAAAACCAGATCGAGCAATTAACTAGCTATAACCAACAGCTTAATCAACAAACCATGCAGAGCCAAGCCTCGTTGTTAATGGCTGATAACCTATCGCAATCGGTGCAAGCAATTTTGAAGAAACGCTAGCGGAGAAATTTATGTCGATTAGAGTACAAGCAACGCTACTATTCATTTTGCCAATTGCATTGATGACGCTAGGGGGGCTTTTGCTGACCGATGATTCAGTGTCGCTGGTTGCCATTGGGGCTTTTGTGGGTGCAGTTGCAGGTGCGTGGATGTGGCTATTTGGCTATCTGTATATTAAACAAACCGATAGTGCCATCCCCATTTTAGAAACACTAGACGAGTTGGCACTGCAACTATCGGTGGGCAACTATGCGGCCCGCTTGCCTGTCTCTGCTCAATTGCAACAAGAACAACCTGCTGTTGCCCGCAGCTATAATGCCCTTAATTATGCGTTGGGCAATATTGATGTGATGTTTGAAAAAATGTTGCCAATGATTGACACCATCACTGAACGTATAGAAGTTATTTTAGAAGCCACCAACGAGCAAATTGGCATTTCCACTGATCAAGATTCTAGCGTCATGCAAACCAGCAGCACCGTGCAAGAGGTGCGGGCAACGGTCACTGAAACAGCCGAGCGTGCTGCTGCTGTCGCTGAAATTGCCCAAACCTCAGTTGATGTTTCTAAGACCGGCCAGCAAGCCGTCAGCGATACGATTGAAGGCATGAATCTTATTCGACGGCGTGTGGAAAGCATTGCCGATAAAATTTTAGTCTTGTCAGAGCATACCCAGCAGATCGGTGAGATCATCGCTACTGTGTCGGCGTTGGCCGATCAAAGCAAGCTCTTGGCACTTAATGCCTCTGTAGAGGCGGCCCGCGCTGGCGAAGAAGGGAAAGGCTTTGCAGTTGTGGCAATGGAAGTTCGTAATTTGGCCGAGCAAAGCCGCGAGGCCACAAGCCAAGTGCGCGAGATTTTAGGTGAAATTCAGCAAGCCACCAACAGCGCGGTGTTGGTGACAGAAGAAGGCACAAAGGGTGTGGATGCTGGGGTGGGTTTGGTCAATCGGGCTGGCGAAAGCATCCGAGAATTAACCAGTACCATCGAAGAAGCTGCCTATTCGGCGGTACAGATTGCAGCCAGCACGCGCCAACAAACGGTTGGCATGGATCAATTGGCGCTGGCCATTCAAAACATACGCCAAACCAGCACGCAAAATACATCAGCTACGATGTCGGTAGAACGTGCTGCCCGTGAACTAAGCGTGATCTCGCGCAATCTTAGTACATTACTAGAGTCGTTTCGGACAAATTTGGAATCTCATGAGCGATCTTAGCTATAGCGCCCAACATTCGGGCTGGGAAGACTATCCGGCGGGCCAGTGGAATGAGCGTAAGCCTATCTCGTGGTTGCACGATTGGGATTTTTGGCACTATTGCATCCAACAATATGCTGCTGACAGTAACCAACCGATCTTAGAATTGGCTTGCGGCAATGGACGCATTACCCGACAGATTGCGCTTCTGGGCTATGATGTGGTGGCTGTGGATGTAAATGCGCATTTTTTAAGCCACGCCCAATTATATTTGCCGAAAGATGTGCGCGAACAGGTGACTTTTGTGCTGCAAGATGTGGTGCAGTTGACCATTGGGCGGCAATTTCAAGCCGTTATTATGGCTGATTGGGCTTTTCCGTCCATTTTGACACAAGCCGATCAACTACGGTTTTTTCATACGCTTGCTACACATATCAGCATTGGCGGTATTTTTGCATTTAACACCCCTTTTCCTACTGTTCAACAAATAGGCTTATTGGCTGAGGGTGAGCGTTTGGTGTGGGACGATGGCCGCCACTTTGATCCATTAACCCAAATTGAAACCCGCTATTCGGGCGAGATTCCACTTCGTTTTCGACACACGACACAAGCCGAAATTGAGTTGTTATGTCATATAAGCGGCTTCAGAATTATTGAACACTACGGCAACGTGGATCGGCGACCATTGCGCGGCCTAGTGGGTGATGATCTGACACTGATTTTGCAAAGGGTTGCCTAGCCATGCCGCCAACCACCGACCCACAACTAGACGCACTGTTTCGGGCCGAAGCGGCCGAACACCTTGAACATGTCAATCAGGTGTTATTGCAAGTTGAAGCCGGCAGTATCACTATTGAAGATGCTATTCATGACTTGTTTCGGGCTGCACATAGCTTAAAGGGAGCAGCTCGCACAGTGGGACGCTCTCAAATTGAGCAGGTGGCGCACGCTATAGAATCGGTATTTGATGCGATTCGGGCGGGTAAGCTAGGGGTGTCATCAAGCCTTGCCGACAGGCTCTATGATGGGCTAGACAGCATTCAATATCTATTAGAGCATAATTCCTCCGATTTTGATGTCAGCAGCGTTTTACAGGGCATTATGACGCTTATAGCTACTGTCCCTGAAACATCTTCGGCCCTAACTACTGCCTACTCATCGCATACCGATACCAAACTGCCCGACGCTACTACGCTTACAGATGAAAGTATGCGTGTGGCGTTGCGTAAACTAGATACCATGATGCTACAACTGAGCAACTTGATGATGGAGCGCATGAATATCGAACAGCGCGTCACCGATTTACAAACGGCACGCCGTCAGCACCAAGCATGGCAACAGCAATGGCGACGTTTTCACCAATATTACATTCGCTTACTGCGCGAGTATGACCAAGACCCAGCGGCTCAACACATTTGGTATCCTCTACTCGACTTTTTGCGCCATACTCAGCGTTATATGCGTGTTGTGGGCGGCCAACTGAGCCAGCTAGAAGGCCATTTGGTCGAAAATAGTCTTGCACTAGGCGCAATTACAGATGCGCTGCAAGCCGATGTGCGCGACATGCGACTTGTGCCTTTTGACACACTCTCTAATCTGTTGCAACGCGCAGTACGTGATAGCGCCAGAGCATTAGATAAACAAGTTTTGTTGCAGATTGTTGGTGCATCAATTGAATTAGATAAGCAAGTTTTAGACACACTAAAAGATCCCTTGCTTCATATTTTGCGGAATGCGGTGGATCATGGCATAGAAACACCCACCGAACGCCTAGCGGCCCAAAAACAAGCCGATGGGCTAATTTTGATTAGCCTCTTTCAGAAAGGTAACACCGTACACATCATCATCAGCGATGATGGGCGCGGCATTGACCTAGAGGGGGTACGTCAACGTATTCAGTCGCTGGGTTTGATACAACGTGACATTTTAGAAAACATGAATGAAGCCGAACTGTATACTGTATTAATGTTGCCGGGCTTTAGCACGCGCCAAGATGTCAGCACATTTTCGGGGCGTGGGGTGGGCTTGGATGTGGTGCGCGATAGTATTGAGCGTCTGCAAGGTCGAATGAAAATTAATAGCCAACATGGGCAATGGACAACGATAGAGTTGATTGTGCCAGTCTCGTTAAGCACACAACATTGCCTTTTGGTGACAACCCAGCAAGAGACGTATGCCATTCCCACAGCCAATGTTTTACGCATTATCGCGCACGATGAGCAACAACTTTTTGCAGTCAAGGGAAGGCCTATGTTGTCGCTAGATGGTGTGGTGATGCCAGTGTTTTATCTGAGTGAGGTGTTAGGTCGTTCCTATATACCTATCGCCGATGCATCACCCCAGTTGATGATTATTTTGCAAGTGATGGATCGCCAATATGCGCTGGTGGTAAATGATGTTATAGCCGAGCAATCGCTATTGGTGAGAGCATTACCGTCAGAACTGCACGACATTCCTATTTTGGCGGGGGGTACGCTGCTAGCCGATGGTGAGATTGTGCTGATCCTAAACACTAATGAAGTGATAAAACGCGCTCAAGGCCAGCCAACCCAACGCCGAAGCAGTAGCCCAATTTTGGCTACCAGCCAACCCAAGCGCCATACTATCCTTGTGGTAGACGACAGTATTACTACGCGCACCCTTCAAAAAAATATTTTAGAAGCGGCAGGGTTTGAGGTGATTAGCGCAACACATGGCCTTGAGGCAATGGATATTCTTGCTAGCCAACCGATTGATTTAGTCATTAGCGACGTTGAGATGCCTCACTTAAACGGGTTTGAACTGACTGAACGGATCCGGCAACATCCCAAATTACAGCAATTACCGATTATTTTGGTAACATCATTAGATGCGGCCGAGCATAAAGCACGCGGCATTCGGGCAGGGGCCGATGCCTATATTCCAAAAGGAGTATTCGATCAAAACGAACTTTTGACTACAATAAAAGCAATCTTGTGATAAATAAACATTTGTTCTATAATTGATTACTTGAAAATGTCAGAAAGGCTGGCTATGTATCAGCAATTAACCATCATTGGCCACGTTGGGCGCGACCCTGATATGCGTTATACATCTACGGGGGCGGGTGTCTGTTCGTTTTCTGTTGCTGTTAGCAGACGTTGGACAAATGCCGATGGCAGCAAAGGCGAGAAAACAACTTGGTTCAAGATTTCAGCATGGAATAAACTCGCTGAAACCTGTAATCAGTATGTTCGCAAAGGCATGTTGATTATGATCAATGGCGAGGTGGACGTTTCGAGTTATACGGGTAACGATGGCCAACCACGCTATTCACTTGATGTGCGGGCTAGCGATGTCAAGTTTTTAAGTAGCCGTGGCGAAACTTCTGGCGGTGACGGTGGCTATGAGGACGATGGTAGCTATGGTTCAAGTAGTGGTGGTGGCGGTGGCTATCAGCAACGCGGCAAAGAAGAAGACATTCCATTTTAGGGTTTTATCAGAGCGCTTTTTATTTCAATAAAGGGCGCTCTGATAGGCTTGTACTAGGCTTTGTCTTCGCTGGGGGGCTGCACCCGCACCAAGAAAACGGGGCTGCTTGCCGTGCGTAGCAGGCGTTCTGCCACGCTGCCTAGCACCCATCGGCTAATGCCACTGCGGCCATGTGTGGCCATCACAATCAGGTCAGTTGCGTTAAAACTTGCATATTCCAACAAACTCTCGACAATGCTACCTTCAATCACTTTGGTATGAAGGCGATTGGGTAGTTGATTTTGATAGCGCCCACCAGTGTGGCTCATATAATCATGGGCTTCTTTTAGGGCGGCCTCGCGGTAGCTTTCGCTAAACTGATAGCTGATGTCATAGGGCACGGCGATCATAGCTGGCGACATCACCACCTGCACCAAGTATAATTCACTGCCAAAAGCCTCGGCCAACTTTACTGCATGAGGCAAGGCTTCCTCAGCAAACGCAGAACCATCTAGTGGAACCATAATTTTGTGATACATAACGCCGCCTTTCGTTAATCAGCCTCATCATCTATTGATTCATCTACATCATGATGAGATAGTCGGGTTAAGAATGTATCAAACGCACGCAGCAAATCGGTTACTGTCACCACACCTACTACACGATTACTTTCGTCCACCACAGGCAGCCCACTAAAGCGCCCTTTGATGATAAGATGCACAGCTTCTTGAACAGTATCATCTGGGCCGATGCTGGCGGGGTTAGCGGTCATGCAGTTTTCGACATAGGTGTTCGTAAGCAGTTGCTCGTCTTGCCAACGTTCGCGCAAGATATAGGGCGAATTAACGGCCAAACGTAAATCACGATCAGTGATGATGCCCACCAAATATCCGTCGTTGTCTACCACTGGCAAGCGCCGATAGCGCTTGCCCATGCGTTCAATCGCAGTTTGCAAACTCTCGGATGGGGTTATGGTAGCTGGGTTAAGCGACATCACCTCTCGAACAAACATCATGGTCAATCTCCCCCTTTATATTGTTATCTATAAATTTAATTTTGCACTGAAGCAATCAAATGCAACAGTGCAAAACCACACATTTCTGAAGTGACAACCGCGCTATTTTTCACTGGTCTCAATATGAACTTGAATGCGTCCTAGCTCGGTACGAATCTTTTGAGAGCGCGACCCAAGGTTAATTAATGATTCGCGCTGGTCTTGATAACGCTTCGACAAGACCTCAATGCGGCTGAAGACGGGTGACAAAATTTCTTGTCCATATTGCAACAAGCGGGTGCGTTCGCGGTCGGTCATCTCTTGCAGGGCTTGACGATAGCTCTCCTTGAGTTTTTCTAGGCGATTATCGAGTTCGTCATAGGCATCTTGGCGCAGTTTTCGCCAATAGAGCAGCGTGCCCGCCGCCCCACCTGCCACCAAAACCGGCCCTACCACTAATGTTCCGATCACACCAACTGCTGTTGCTGTGACGGGGCCAGCGGCAGCAATTCCCACTACTAGCGCGAATACCCCTACAATGATGCTTGTGATACTGGTAGTAAAACCATTGAGATTACTGGCAAAAATATTTCGTAGGCTAGCCGCCAAGTTATCGGCACGATAGGTTTTTAGCTCGGCATCAGCGATAGCAATGGCAGTTTGCAGTGCAGCCCGTTGATCGGCATAGCTGCCAGCATCGGGTGTGCCTACTTCTTGCTCAATGACGGCTTCGATTTTGTTCAAGCGTTCAATAATGCTGCGCCAATAGCGACGGCTGCTGTCTACAACGGCATTCACATATTCTTCTGAGATGTCGCTCATTTGTGTGATGGCGTTGCCAATCACTTCTTTTTCAAACTTGGCATGGACGGTATCTCGATCTGGAACGCGCAAGCTGCGTCCAATGGTCAAGTTTTGCCCGATGAATTTGCGTCCACGCTCACGCAGGGTATCGAATACGCGCTCAAGCTCGCTCATGGTTAGGTCAAGCCGCCCAGCAAGGCCAGTGGCTTGGTTTTGCAATTCGGACTGAAGCTCTTGCACATACGCCTGATCTGCACCCACCAATTGCACCCGATTATCTAACTTGTTGCGATATTTTGTGATCATGCTATCGCCAAAGTCTAGCTGAGAGACCAATTTTTGCTTGGCAGGTGGAATGCGCTCAAAAATTTGATTGAGATAGATACGGATAGCATCCATGCCACTTTCATCTGCTGTACTGCGATTGAATAAACCACCAGATCGTTTTTGCTGAAGCGCTTGCCTAGCCGATACAGTAAAAATAGGTGGTTCAATGCTCATCATCTCAGAAATTTGTTGCTTGATGAAGGCCTCGACTTCTTTGCGCTCACGATTATCCAACAGATCAATTTGATTGATAATTAAAATGATCTTTTTGCCATAGTCGCGGGCTAGTTCCAGATAGAGTTTTTCGGTTTGGGCAAAAGCCTTTTTAGCCGACATCAAAAACACCACCAAGTCGCTACGGCTTAGAAACTGCTTGGCGATGCGCTCGTGCTTGGCAAACACCGATCCAGTGCCGGGTGTGTCTACTATCACTACGCCGGGTGTGCCTGTGTTGGGGTGTGTCCATTCACGGATAGCATCTTGATCTTTCATAGATGGGTTTTTTGTTTTTTCGCCATATCGAATGATCTCGATTACCTCGGTGGTAGGGGTGATACCAGTGGGCAACACATCATCGCCCAACAAGGCATTTACAAACGTAGATTTGCCTGCATTAAACTCGCCGACAATTACCACCATAAAGAACATATCGCGCAAGTCACTGGCACTCAGTTTCAGCCGTTGGCGATCTTCATCTGCTTCAGGGCCTTGCTTGGCGATTTCTTCAGCAATATCGAATAAAAGCTGTACCTCTTGCTCGCGCAAATCAGCGATGGGGCCTTCTAAGACAATGTTGGTCATGCTCAGTCCTTCATTAAGCCAGAGAGCTTGCGTTGTAGACCGATAATCTGTTGTTGATGAGATTCAAGGGTTTGCTTTAACACGTCAATATGCTCTGTTTGAGTGGTGATGAGGCGTGTAAAAGGCCCCACTACATCTTGGCGCATTTGTGTGCCATACGCAATTTGCTTTTCGGCAGCACGATGTAGCACCGTAGTATATTCGCGCAATAAAGACTGCATTTGGCTTCGATATTGATAGCGCAACAGCGAACCGCGCAATGGCAACAAGGCCATCCCCAAAATAAACAAGACCAAGACAATTATGATATTAAAGCCGCTGCTTGCACCAAACAACAAACTGCCTGTGGCAATGAGTACTGCAAACAATAGGGTAATGGCCACCCACACCCCCATCAAAATCATTGTTGAGCGTAATGTACGATCAATGCGGTCGGTTTCAAAGTTGCTGGCTTTGGCAATAATATCGTCCAAATTGCTCCGAATATCGCGCAAGGCCTTGCGATCATAGCTCATGGGTGTTTGCACCTTGCCAATGAGCTTATTCTTGAGGGGTTCTGGAAGTTGGGTGACCTGTTGGCGAGTATAGTCTACCAATTGGTCGGTTTCTTCTTGATCGCGCCCTTCTAGGGTGGGTCCAAGTTTTTCGGCAATTTCTGGAATATGTTGAATCGTCTCGCGGACTTCATGCTTTAAGAAAGCATCTTCGGCGAGGGTGCGCTTGCGGAAGCGACGGGCTAAGGCCCCCACCCCCACAATCTCTAATATGCCCGCCAATGACTGCCCTAAAGCGCGTTGAATTTGAAATAATTCGTCAATGGCATCTGTGCCTTTTTCAA
>CAZLPC010000064.1:9991-10448 GCA_964561305.1 uncultured Anaerolineae bacterium | reverse complement strand
CTGAGGAGTTGATTAACGATAGCCGTGTGGTAGACCACCCCACCGAACAGCCCAACAACATTGCGCCCAGCGCTGCGGGGCCATCTGGCTCCTCCTTATCCAGCCAACAACCATCGGTGCAACGCAGCCTGCTTGCCCCTGAGATAGCAGACACTAACGACACCACCTTATTGCGCGTAAGTGGGCCTACATCGCCACAAATGGTACAACGCAGCGTTGATGATGAAATCCGCGATTGGCAACAACAAAGCACTGACTTTGAGGCTGAGCCGCTGACCTATCATAGCGATGATTTTGGGGTTAGTGATGGCGAGACAAGTATAGAACAAGCGCAAAACCCAGCCAATAGTGGCTTGCAACCGATTGCGCCATCCTCAACTTCACCAACAACTCGGTCGGTTGTGCGTCGTTCGCCCGATGCAGCCCCACTATCAGCGGCCCCAACAGTTGGGGGAAC
>CAZLPC010000064.1:0-9981 GCA_964561305.1 uncultured Anaerolineae bacterium | reverse complement strand
TGGAGATAACTAGCGGCATACTCAGAATGTTGCGAGTTTCGCAACCAGCAACCCCGCAACATTCTGAGTATGCCGCTAGTTATCTCCAGCGTGATGTAGCCGATGAAATTACGACATGGCAACAATCCGACGCGGTAACGCCAGAATTTGCAGGCGAAAGCCCACAGTGGGACTATTCACCGGCTGCCCCTGTACCATCGGGTTTAGGGATGGGTGGCAATATGGTGCAACGGGTAGTAAGTGGCAGTGGCGCTATGCCAAATCTTCCTAAAGTCCAGCAACTTTTGGGGCTAGACCCCGTAATTGTTGGCCAAATGCCACTGGAACAAGTGCAAAAGGTCTATCAAGGCAAAATTGCCGAAGCATTGGCCAGTGGGCAATTAAGCCCAGAAGACCAAGACCTATTGCAACAAGCCGCCGATCTACTTGCTGATGGTATGGTAAACGATGACGAGCTTAGACAGTTTGACTTAAGCCAAAGCGGGGGCGAAAGTGATGTGCCTAGCGTTAGTGCCAAGCGCTCAGAAGATGGGCCACCACTAGAGCAGGCATTGTTAGAGGCAGGGTTCTTTGGTGCAGTGCCACCCCCTGCTACGCAGCAAATCCAACGTAGCCCTGCCCCGCGCAACAATTCATCGCTTGAAAGCGAATTGCTGTCGCTGATGAATTTACCGCCAGATACCCCCATTGATAACGATGGCCCCTCAATGACCGTGGGTATCAATGAACCAGCCGTGCAACGCACACCCGATTCATCGGCGATACAACGTGCTACCGATGTAGGCGGGGATACGAGCGGCGACGATAACTCTGGCAAAGACAGTGCCGAGTCGGGCAAAAGCCAAGACCAACAGATCGAAGAAATGGCCGAAAAGGTCTATCGCATTTTACAACGGCGCTTCCGAGTTGAAATAGAGCGCGAACGCGGACGCTGAGAGGCCAGCACACAGTAGCTGAGGAGCATATATCATGTCACAGACAAAAAGCGGAATCGTATCTGGTTCAATCAAAAATCTCTCAACGGGTGAAATTGCCTATTTTATGTTTAATCCCAGCGAATATACGATTTCAAAAACCAACTCGTGGGAGCGCAAAGACAAAAAAGGGCAAAACACGCCTTCGATCACCTTTAAACAAGGCGGGCCTGCCACACTAAAGCTGCAACTATTCTTTGATACCTATATGGATGATGCCCGCGAAGATGTGCGGGGCTTCACAGAAGTGTTGTGGAAGATGATGGCCATTGATAAGACCAAGAAAAATCCACGCACCAACAAAAGCGATCCACCATTGGTAGAATTTGAATGGGGCGGGCTGGTTTTCGAGGCGGTTATCACCAGCATGTCAGAAAAATTTACAATGTTTTCGGACAAGGGCGTGCCCCTGCGCAGCACCATAGACATTACGTTGCAACAAGTGAAAGACCCCGATGATTATCGCGCTCAGTCGGCGATTGTTGCACCTGCCGACACCGCTGCGTCAATGGTGGCTTCGTTAAGCAGCCGTCTTGATCAAATTGCCGCCGCCTCAACGGGCAGTGCCTCAGATTATCGCAGTGTTGCCGAAGCCAGCAACATTGATAACCCGCTTAGTGTGCCGCCGGGTACACCCTTAAGCGTTCCCAACAGTTAAAGATGAGGAAACAACAATAATGGCTGCCCATAATGAAATTCGGATTTATAACCCTTATGTAAAGGTCAATGGCACTGACCTTAGTCAAGATGCGATTTCAGACCTAATTGATGTCGTGGTCGAAAGCAGCCTACACCTGCCTGCCATGGCAGTGGTGCGCATAAATGACCGCGATTTTAAGCACACCGACGATGAAGGGTTGTTTCCATTGGGCGCGCCACTGATTATTGAGGTATCACCCACTGGTAATCCACAAGGTGCTGTTCAAATCTTTAAGGGCGAAATTGTAGGCATTGAACCGATGTTTGAAGAAGGTGCAATTGGGCGCTTGGTGATTCGGGCCTATGACAAAAGCCATCGGATGCACCGCGGCACCAAAACCCGCACCTTTTTAAACAGCAAAGACTCTGACATTGCCCAAATCATTGCTGGAGAAAGTGGACTGGCGACACAAATAGAGGCCACCTCACAAGTCTATGATCACATCTATCAAGATGCGATTAGTGACATGGCATTTTTGCAACAACGGGCCGCACGTATTGGTTATGAGGTGTTTGTAGAAGATGAAAAACTCTATTTTCGGAAGCCTGACCCCAGCGGCCCAAGCGTAACCCTAGAATATGGCACTGATTTAGCATATTTTCGCCCCCGTCTCAGCGTTTCCGATCAAGTAGATCAAGTGAAGGTGCGCGGTTGGGATGTGAAGAAAAAAGAGCCAATTTTAGGCCAATCTAGCACTAGCAAAACATCGCCAGAAATTGGCATTTCTGGATGGGGTGGCTCTAAGGCCCAATCAGCCCTCAGCGCCGCCACTCAAATTGAGACGCGCTATGTTGTCTATAGCCAAGCCGATGCGAACACGGTTGCCACTGCCATCTTAAATGAGCTAAACAGTGGTTACATTGAGGCTGATGGCGAAGCATATGGTCATCCGGACTTGAAAGCCGGTGCCACCATCAAAATTGAAAAGCTAGGCATACGCTTTTCTGGCAATTACAAATTAACTACTGCACGTCATGTTCTATCAGCAGGGCATTATGTCTGCTATTTCACGGTAGAAGGACGCAACCCCCGTACCCTTACCCAGTTGCTGCATCGCTCTAATGGCAATAATAGTTGGAATGGGGTTGTGCCGGCCATTGTCAGCAACAACAACGATCCAGATGGTATGGGACGTGTCAAAATTAAGTATCCATGGCTGGACGATGCCCAAGAGAGCTGGTGGGCGCGGGTGGCTACGATGGGTGGCGGCGGCACACGCGGATTTTATATACTACCTGAAGTCGGTGATGAGGTGCTGGTGGCTTTCGAGCAAGGTGACATTAACCAGCCCTATGTGATTGGCAACCTGTATAATGGTAAAGATAAGCCGCCAACCCAAACCGTTGCCTCTGGTAAGGTCAAAGAACGCTTGATTCAGACCCGCACAGGCCACAAAATTCGGATGGTGGATGAAGATGGTGGCGACAATTTCATCGAAATTATTGATGCCAACGGCTCGACCAGCATCAAATTTGATGCCCAAGCACAGAAAATTATCTTGAATAGCACGGGCGATATTGAATTGACATCCAAGGGTAGTATTAAAATGACCGCAACCCGCGATATTCAAATGACGGCAACGGGTGCGCTTAGTGCCAGCGCCACACGCAATGTTGATATCAGCGGCCAGACTGGTGTTTCAGTAAGTACGCCCGCCAATTTAGACCTGTCGGCAACGACACAAGCAACCTTAAGTGGCACGGCTTCTGCCAGTGTAACGTCCTCAGGCATGATGAAAGTGAGCACAACAGGAATCTTGACCATTCAAGGTAGCCTTGTGAAGATTAACTAAGGAGCGCACAAGCATGAACGATATTGTTGGTCGCGGCTTTGCTTTTCCGCCGCAAATTGACAGCCAAGGCAAGCTGGCGCTTACTGCCAATGAAAGCGAGCTTAACCAAGCGATTCAAGTGATCTTAAATACAGCACCCGGCGAGCGGATTATGCGCCCCGACTTTGGCTGCCGTATCCAAGAACTAATATTTGAACCCAACAATGAAGAAACCCAAGCCAGAGCCGTGCGCTTTGTAAAAGAGGCGCTTGCTATTTGGGAGCCACGTGTTGATGTGAATGAAGTTCGGGCTAATGCCGATGCACACAACATGGGTGTGATGTTGATAGAAGTGTTTTACACAGTCAAAGGAATCCAAGATGCACGCAGCTTGGTCTATCCTTTCTATATTTTGCCAGACCAACCTTAAATTAAGGAGTCAACATGTCGTTTGAAGCCCCGCGTCTTGACGATAGAACTTTTGACGATTTGGTACAGGAGGCCTTAAAACGTATCCCACTCTATACGCCAGAGTGGACTGACCACAATCTCAGCGATCCGGGTGTTACCCTTATAGAGCTATTTGCGTTTATGACCGATGTTATGCTCTATCGGCTTAATCGTGTTCCAGAACGTCATTATGTTAAAATGATGGAACTCTTGGGGATGCAAATGCGCCCCCCCCAAGCTGCTAAATCGCGTGCAACATTGTGGCTTTCTGCACCGCAACCCATTGATATTGCGCTGCGGCAAGGCACAGAAGTTTCGACTACCCGTACAGAAAATGAAGAACCTGTTATTTTTTCGACTGATTATGATACTGCTATTCGCGTCGCCGAGCTAACCCATCTGTTGACTAGTGTGCGTTTGCAGGATGGCAAGCGTACCTATCAAGCGCATGATATTCGCCAAGCGAAGTCCGGCTTTGTTGGTCGCGGAGTCAATATTTTTCAAGAAAAACCTCAACCCGGCGATGCTGTTTATTTTGGCCTAAAGCGCGACCTCACTGATCATATCTTAGGTGTAGATGTTGTGGTAGACCGCGCCGCAGGTGCAGGCATTGACCCGACTAATCCCCCTTATATCTGGGAAGCCCTGTCAAATGCCAATCCTGTCCAGTGGCAACCCTGTGAAATTGATGCGGACGGAACAAAAGCCTTTAATATCCCGGGGCTTATTCGGTTGCACTTGCCTAAAATGACTGAAAGTGAAATTGAAGGTCATCGGGGTTATTGGGTGCGTTGTCGGTTATTGCGTACTGCCGAAAACGAGCCTCAATATCAAGAAAGCCCTTTCTTTAATCGGGTAATTGCTCAGTCGTGGGGCATAACTATTGATATTACTCATGCCCAAACTGTCAAAAACGAAGTGATGATTAATCGCAGCGATGGCTCGCCGGGCCAAAAGTTTCGGCTGCAAAATACGCCTATTTTGCCACGCACCCTAGACGAACAAGTGATGATTCGAGGTAAAAAAGATGATCTATGGATAGAAGTAACTGACTTCGCTACTTCTACCGAAAACGACCCCCACTATACGCTAGATAGTGTCACGGGTGAGTTGCGTTTTGGCCCCGCCATGCCCCAGCGCGATGGTAGCGTGCGCCGTTATGGGGCCATCCCCGATAAAGGCACATTGGTGATTATGAAGCAATATCGGCATGGCGGAGGAGTGCGCGGCAATTTACAAATTGGGGCCATCAATACCCTAAAAACCAGCATTCCCTTTATTGACCGTGTGACCAATCGTCAGCCGGCCATTGGCGGCCTAGATGCTGAGAAAATTGACGATGCTAAGTTGCGCGTTCCGGGCCATTTACGCACCCTAGAACGTGCTGTTACTGCCAAAGACTTTGAGTATTTAGCCATAAAAGCTGCTCCCGGACGGGTGGCCCGTGCTTTTGCTTTGCCCGTAGCAGCCGATACCAGTAGCCGTGTGAATGTTTTTATTGTGCCGCAGATCATCGAGCCAAACCGGATTATTGAACGCGAAGAAATGGTGTTGACAGAGGATGTGCGCCAAATCGTCCATGAATTTTTGGACGAGCGCCGTCTCTTAACCACCAATTTGGACATTTTGCAGCCACAATATTATTGGATTACAACCAAGGTGCGCTTTCGCCCCGGCACATTCGCCAATCCTGAAGCGGTTGAAAATGCAATTACGGCACGACTCTATCAATATCTAAACCCAATTATCGGTGGCACCGATGGCAAAGGCTGGCCTTTTGGGCGCGATTTGGTGCAATCTGATATTATTTCGGCTTTGCAAGACATTGATGGCATAGACTTCATTCGTTCGATAGAATTGTACTGGATTCAATATCTGCCAGAAGGTGGCATTAACCGCGAAGGGCCGTTGCCTGTTATTGAAACAGTGCAACATGGTCTTATTGCGTCTTATCGCCACGATGTTCGTGCGGCAGATGCTTAAAAAAGATACAAAGGGGATTAACCAAAAATGACCACCCACCGTCGCGCAATTTTGCGTATTTACGGGCCAGACATTCAGCAAGATACTGTTGAGGTCGAACAGACAGCCCCATTGACGGTGGGCCGTCTTGAGGACAACGATCTTGCACTGAAGCATAGTAAGGTGTCGCGCAATCATGCGCGTTTCGTGTTCAACGGCGAAACCATGACTGTGGAAGACTTGGACAGCGCCAATGGCACCCTAAAAGGCGAGCAACGCCTAGAACCAAACCAAGCAATTGGGTTAGCCGTGGGCGAATCTGTGACGATTGGCCCATTTTCATTATTTTTTGATCGTATCGAAGAAGCTACGCCCAAGCCGCCGTCGGTTCCGCGCCAATCCAAGCCTGCAACACCGCCCCCTCCAGCGGCAACCAAGCAAACCGATGCCCTAGAAACACCAGCCGAAAAGCCACCCAAAGCGGCTGCACCTGTTCCACCGCCCGCACAAGAAAAGCCAATTCAGCAATCCAAAGTTCCGGTGGCCGTACACCCACCTGCTGCACCCCCACCCAGCCAACCGCCATCTATTCAGCCGCCTCCAGCGCCGCCTGCTTCTACGCCCAATGGACAAGGTAATGGCTTGTCAAAGCCGCTAGTAGGTGTACCGACTGAGGCAAGTAGCTGGATGCAATATCTGCCAGAAGTTTATAGCGAAAGCGATTTCTTTAAACGCTTCTTACTGATCTTTGAGGCGGGGTTTGCTCCTTACGAGTGGATCGTGGATAATATGGATATGTATTTTGATGCCAAAATGGCCCCGCCCGAATGGCTACAATGGTTTGGGCAGTGGGTAGACATTTGGATTCCATCGCATATCCCAGAAGAACGTCAACATGCACTAGCCCAAGAAATGGGAATGCTCTTTAAGTCACGGGGTACACGCAAAGGCCTTGCTCGTCACTTAGAGCTAGTGTTTGGTAAGCTGCCCGATATTTTAGAGCCACCCGAACGTTTTGCGACATTTGTGGTTCGGTTACCACTTGGACGCGATCAAGATACGGCACAAAATCGGATGCTTGCTACTCAAATCATCGAGTCGCATCGTCCGATCCATACTCGTTATCAATTAATTATTGAATAAGAAACGATGTCATCACCCGGTCAAACACTAGGCAATTATCAGCTTCAAAACTTATTGGGGCGCGGTGGAATGGGGGCTGTCTATCAAGCCCTTGATTTACGCTTACAACGGACTGTCGCTGTTAAAGTGATGCAGCCCGAAGTGGCACAACACGAAGAACTGCGCCAACGTTTTATTCAAGAGGCGCGTGCAGCAGCAGCCCTCAATCATCCTAATATTGTTCGTGTTTTTGAATTTCATGCCGATGGTGGCCAACTATATTTGGTCATGGAGTTGGTACATGGTGGCAGCCTGCGCGACTATCTAAGCAATATGGAAGCGCAAAATTATGTGATGCACCTTGACGAAGCCATCTACATCATTCAGCAAGCGTGCATGGGCCTCTATCATGCCCATAGTCAGGGTATGATTCACCGCGATATAAAGCCCGACAATGTGTTGCTAAAGCCGAACCCAATCCCCGGCGGAATGCCCTATACCATTGTGTTAACCGATTTTGGGTTGGCCAAATTGGTAGATGCACAAAATCTGGTTAAAACACAACTTAATCGCCCAATGGGGACATTGCCCTATATGTCGCCAGAGCAGTTTAGGGGTGTTGCCGATGCCCGTAGCGATCTTTATGCGCTGGGTATCATGTTTTATGAATTGTTGACAGGGCGGTTGCCGTTTTTGCCGCGCAATATGGCCGAAGCAGCGAACATGCACCAAAACACGATGCCTGCCCCGCTCAGCCAAATTCGTCAAGATTTGCCATCTCATATCGAGCCGATTTTGATGAAGGCCCTTGCCAAGTTGCCAGAGCAACGTTTTCAGACTGCCGCCGAGTTTGGGCAAGCCTTGATGCCGAATTCGGCACAGCAATATTCAACGCCACAACCACCTGTAGCCCCTGTTGTTCCGATTGCTGCGCCAGCGTCCACACCCCAAGTGCGTTTGGTAGCGGCGGGCGAATCTTTTACAGAAGACACCATTATTGCGGTTAATAAAGAAGGGCAAATCTATCGTCGCATCCCTGTCCGCAAGCAAACATTCATTATTGGGCGCGATCCCAATCTTGATTTGGCACTGCCCGGCGACAAGGTGTCGCGTCGCCATGCCCAAGTTGAGCGCCGCCCCGATGGCAACTTCACGGTCGTAGACTTGGGTAGCAGCAATGGCTCGTTTTTGGCAGGCGCAAAACTGGTGAAAGATGTCGTAGAGCCATGGCCCCCCGAACAAGAACTAATTATCGGCGAGTTTAGCTTGCAGCTTTATAAGGCAACTGTGCAAGCCCACGCAGTTAATAAGACCCAACTGGCGGGCGGACCCGCAGCGGGCCCTCCAGCGCCTCCCAAAGGTCATGTTGGTGGCACACAAATATTTGATGCCCCCGGTTCGGCGGCTAGCGCCCAATCTCCGGCGGGCGGCAACTATCAAGGTGGGCCGTCCTATCAGCCACCGCCTCAGCAGCAATATGCAGCCCAACAACAATACCCTGCACCTCAACAGCCCTACTCGCCCCATGGCGCACCACAAGGGCAGGGTGCAAATATCATTCGGGTTACAGTTGATCCCGAACAAGTGATTGTAGAAGCGGGTGGGGTGGCCAATGCCATGGTCACCATCTATAACACCAGCAAAATTGTTAAGCACTGTCGCTTGCGGATTAATGGTTTAGATCAAGAGTGGTATCAAATTCCGCCCTCAACGCTTCAACTGTTGCCAGATGAAGGTGGCGACTTAAGCATTTTGCTGCGGCCACCCCGCAAAGCTACCAGCACCGCCGGCCAACACATCTTTGATATTCGGGTATTAGACGAAAAGATGGAGGTAATTGGCTGGGGGCAAGGTATTTTGGTGGTTAAGCCCTATTATGAGTTTTCGATTGAGCTAGAGCCAGAAATTATCCGTAAGCGTGGCTTGGTGTGGCTGACAATTCATAACGAGAGCAACGCTCGCGATAGTTATATTGTGCGTGGGCGCGATAAAGAAGACGGCTTGCGTTTCTATCACGATCAACGCCCCGTCATTATTGATCCCCTTACCAAAGTTGCTGTCGAGATCGAGATACGTCCTAAAGGACGTGTTATGCTGGGCGGCTCTAAGATGTATCAATACGAATTAGAGGCCAACACAGCGTCTAATCTTGAAAAATCTGCCAATGGCCAACTAATTTCGCCGCCAGTCTTTCCAATCTGGATTTTGCCGTTGTTTATGCTGTTGTGTCTGTGTTTGTTGCTGTTGCTGCTATTGCTCTTCTTGCGTGGCGACGAGGAACCAACTATTGAAGCGGTTGACCCCCCCGCAGTCCCTATTGATGTGGGGCCCTTAACTGAATTTTTGACCGCCACCGCTCAATCGTTTGAAAACTCGGTGATACCAACGGCTACGGCCCGTATCCAAGCGACGTTCGACAGCGATGTAGATGGAGACGGCCTAACCTATGCTGAAGAAATTGCACTCGGTACATCGCCTGAAAACCCAGATAGTGATGGTGATGGGTTAACCGATGGCGATGAAGTCAACATACACGGTACAAACCCCCGGGAACGCGATTCGGATGGCGATGGGTTAAGTGATCGTGAAGAAATAGAAGATTATGGGACTAATCCATTGGAAGCAGATTCAGATGACGATGGCCTAACTGACTTTGAAGAAGTCAATCTCACCTATGGCGACGGTCGTAAGACCGATCCCAATAAAGAGGATTCGGATGGTGATGGCTTTCCAGATGGCATTGAAGTCGAGTTTGGAACTGATCCAACCGATCCACGCGATTTTCCTAGCCGCCCAACAGAGAACTAAACGAAGCCAGCCCATCCATCAACGATGGGCTGCCCTTTATAATGATAGCAACCACGGCCCTGTGCCCAGTGTCACCAATACCACATAACCAATGCCGCCGACAAGCCAACGTTGGGGCGCTTTGGCATAAACCAGCCCAAAGCCAAGTAGGTATGCCCCACCCAATGCCAACTCCCTCAATGGATAAACGAGCA
>CAZLPC010000063.1:8345-10474 GCA_964561305.1 uncultured Anaerolineae bacterium | reverse complement strand
AAGGAGGACGGCGCTCCTCCCCATGCCTAAAGGCAGGGGTATCCGCGCCTAAAATATGAAACCTTAGCTTATAAAATCATGCATTTATATAACGAAGCCTGAGAGGTGAGTCGAGATGGTACTACAATGGGTTTGTGTATATTGTGGGTCAAGAATGGGTAAGGATTCAGTTTATGCCGAAGTCGCTGTGCAGTTGGGGGCATTGTTTGCCAAACGCGGCATTGGTTTGGTATATGGTGGAGGAAGCGTCGGGTTGATGGGGGTTATTGCCGAGTCAGTGTTGAGAGCGGGTGGCCAAGTAGTGGGCGTGATACCGCAAGCCCTTGATCGGCGTGAAATTATTCATCGTGATCTCACCGAATTGCACATTGTCCCCACCATGCACCACCGCAAAGCCATGCTCACTGAACGCTCCGACGCATTTATTGCGATGCCGGGCGGCTATGGCACACTCGATGAGCTTTTTGAGGCCATCACATGGCTGCAATTGGGTATCCATCGCAAGCCAGTGGGCCTCTTAAATGTGAATGGCTTTTTTGATCACCTCATCGCCCTTGTTGATCGGATGGTGGATGAAGGCTTTGTTGATGAAAACAACCGCCGCCTGCTGCAAGTGGATAGCAACATAGAAACTTTGCTCGAAAAACTCAGCAATTTTGACCCCGATTTGTTCCCCCCAAAATGGGGCAATTTGAAGCCTTAAGGGGTGGGTTTTGGTGGACGCGGTGCAGCAGCCCCTTGTTCAATAACCACCAATATTTCAGGATGAAAAAGGCCATTGCTGGCCACCAGATCGGGCTTGGTGGCGCGGATCGCATCGGACGTGCCATCAAAACCTGTCACTAATCCACCGCCTTCTTGCACCAGCAATATACCCGCTAGCACATCCCATGGATTGAGTTTTTGCTCCCAATAGCCATCAAAACGGCCGGCTGCCACATAAGCTAAGTCTAGGGCGGCCGAGCCAAAGCGCCGCACCCCCCGCGAGCGCACCACAAAATGGCCCCATAAATCTGCATTGTTGCGTGGATCGTGCCATTTATCATAAGGAAAGCCACTCGCCATCACAGCTTGCGATAACGCGGGGGTTTGGCTTACTCCAATGGGCTTGTCGTTAAGGGTCGCGCCCATGCCTTTGGCGGCCACAAAGCACTCATCGCGCATTGGATCATATACCACACCAATTACTGGCCAGCCATCGCCATCAGTAAGCGCAATGCTCACTGAAAAATGGGGAATGCCATGCGCAAAATTGGTTGTGCCATCCAACGGATCGATCACCCACCGATAGCTTGCACCCGCCACATCATAAGCGCCGCCTTCCTCGCCTAAAATGCTATGTTCTGGAAAAGCTGCTTGTAAACGCTCAACAATCAATTTTTCAGCAGCTTCGTCGGTTTCGGTGGCCATGTCGGTGGCATTGGTCTTTAAATGAATACTGTGGGGGCGGTTAAACCCATCACGTAAGATATCGCCCGCAGCGCGGGCCGTCTCGATGGCAGTTGGCAAAGCTATATTCAGCATCTAGCGTCTCTCTAATAGGCATACACAAGTAAAGTTGGGGGTTTGCGGATCGGTATCAATTGGCTGAACCCCCATTAACTGATACTTCATTTGCCACACCAATACATTGATGTCTTTGGCCAATAACTCCATATTGGAAGAAACATAGACCAAACGCGGAATTTTTAGCTTACGGATAGTTCCCATCATTTTTTCGGGTACACCCTTAGACGGATCGAGGATCATCAGGGCATAGTCTTCGCGGTCGCGTTCGGCGGCAATGTCAGCCAATATTAGCTCGGCACGACCTTCTACAATATCCACATGCTGAAACGCCGATAGATTAAACTCGGCATCGGTGGCGGCGGGTGGATAGCGATCAATATAGGTGATGTAGTTAACATGGGGGGCCAAAAACAGCGAAAAAAGGCCTGTGCCACCATATACATCTAAAATTGAGTCGTCTTCTTGGGGTTGTGCGGCTTGCAAAACTGTTTTGCCCAATGCTTCCCATTGTGGGACATTAGGACGCGACATAACACCTGCTGTCACACGCAGGGTGTGTTCGCCTACTCGTTGCAAAATATGGGTATCGCCAATAAGATTGGCTGGCTCATGATCATTAA
>CAZLPC010000063.1:0-8335 GCA_964561305.1 uncultured Anaerolineae bacterium | reverse complement strand
AGCAAAAAATTAATTGAGGCCGGCACATTAATCTCTAGTTCGGGCGCTTCTTCGTCTGTCGTCTGAAAAACCAACATGCAGTCGCCTTGATCGTTAGCATGTACATCTATCCGTGTCATAGTGTCTAGCGACATATTCAGTTCGGCAACGCTGCTCATAATCAGTGGATGAGCAATTGCACAATCTTCAACGGCAACCACCGTATTGTTGCGCCGAAAACCCAGCGATCCATCAGCAGTGGGCACAAAGGTTAGGCGACGGGCATAGCCCCACTGTTCAGGGCTGGAAATCGTGAATTCGAGGGGTGCTTCTTCAATTTTGCCCACTTTTTCTAGCAACGTGCCCACGATATCGGTCTTTAGGGCCAATTGCGATTCATAGCGGATATGTTGCCAAGAGTATCCATCCGGAGAGCCATCATCTCGCGGCATAACACGATCTGCCGAGACCTCTTCAAACTGTTCTACATCGGCCTCTAGCCAATCTTCGGCTTCGTGCGTAATATGAACTTGTACCACCTCGCCGGGGATCGTGTTGGGGATAAAAACGGGCTTTTCGCCCAAAAATGCAATACCCCGACCATCGGGGGCAATATCACTGATCGTTAACGCTTCCACGTTGTATGCCTTCACGCTATAATCGCCACGTTAAATAACGCAAAGCAGGATACAGCAATTCGCGCATGATTTCCAATCATCTACACCCCAATATCGCTTTTCATCGCTGGGTCGGACGGCTGGCACTCCTTGGCTTGGGGGGTGTTCTGTTTGGTACTGCGGGCCTTGTCTATGCCGCATTTGCCTATGGGGCCGGCCTTATGCTGGTAATGATCCCGTTTTTGTGGGGATTGAGCCTGCCGCTATTCTTGCTAACGTCGCTCTATCCGGGCGTGATTGTGCACGAAAATGGGGTCGAACTGCGCCCTTATGGCTTTCGTCGCACGCTGTTGGTGTGGGACGATATGCTGGCACTCACCGAAAATTCGCTTTTAAAGCCGCCCCCACCCAGCAAGCTGCGCCGCGTAACCCACGTCGGCGCGATGATCCTTGTAAAAAGCGATAAATTGCCCGTACACTATCGTGTTGTTGGGCTGATTGCAGGGGTCGGCTGGAAGCCTATTTTTGGGATATCCAACAAAACTCACGCTGACTATGAGGCTTTATTGCTTGCTTTTCAAGAACGCTTGCCACAACGAAAGTTGAACGATGCCTAACGTTTTAATGCTGACCCCCTATCTCCCTTATCCGCCTGTAAGTGGTGGACGAATGCGAACCTATAGCCTTGTGAAACGGTTGGCCGCCGACCATCACCTTACGTTGGTCTGTTTTGGTCGTCCCGAAGAACGCCAATTTGACCTTGCCCCCATGCGTGAATTTTGTGATCTGGTCGTGGTGGATCGGGCCCCAAGCCCCAGCACTATCCAAGCCGCCTTCATGACGCTAACCAGCATTAAGCCGATTACCATGCGTTTATATGGCACAGCCGCCATGCGCCAAACCATCAACGCCCTAATACAAGAACGCCAATTTGATGTAATTCACGTCGAGTCGTTTTATATGCTGCAAAATCTACCCGATAATCATGGGCTGCCAGTGTTTTTGTCAGAACCTGCCATTGAATATGTGGCGTGGTGGCGACATGCGCGGGTGGCCCAACCCCGCTATCAGCGGCCCGGTGTTGCCCTAGAGGCCCTCAAGATGCGGCTTTATGAGCCGCGTACATGGCGTGCAGCCGATGTGGTGGGGGTAATGTCGCCAGTAGATGCCGTGGCTGTGCAACAACGCGGTGGTAAAACCACGCTGGCCCCCAACGGTGTAGATGTTGAATTTTTTAAGCCCAACGACACCCCGCGCCAGCCAGCCACTGGCATTTTCATGGGCGATTATAAATACTTCCCTAATACGGACGCTGTGTGGTACTTCATCCATGAGATCATGCCCCTCATTCAGGCCGAACATCCCGACTTTCAATTGTTGCTATTGGGCAAAGATCCCTCAGCCGAACTCTTGAAAATCGGTCAAGACCCCGCTAGTGGTGTAAAGGTGGCGGGCTTGGTGGATGACACGCGCCCCTATCTGCACACGGCCACCATGTTTGTTTGCCCATTGCGAAGTGGTAGTGGCACACGCTTTAAATTGCTAGAGGCGCTGGCGTGTGGCTTGCCCGTTGTTTCAACCACTATCGGCGCAGAGGGACTAAACGCCATTAATGATCGCCACATGCTGCTGGCCGATACGCCCCAAACCTTTGCTGAAGCAGTGTTGCAATTGATCGATCAGCCGACACTTGCACAGAAACTAGGCAAAGAAGGCCGTGCTTGGGTGGTGGCACATCATGCGTGGGAATACAGCGCGACCCTCATCAGCGAAGCCTATCAGCAACTCATCAGCGCCGCACCAACTCAGAGGTAACAACATTGGGGCTGGTTCCGGTTTGTTCAAATGTAGTGATATTGCCCAACGTAGTATCGGCGATATTGTGCAATGCCTCGCGGGTAAAAAACGCCTGATGACCCGTGATTAACACATTAGGAAAAGTGAGCAAGCGCGAGAAGTTGTCGTCTTTAATAACTTGATCGGACAAATCTTCAAAGAACAAATCGTCTTCTTCCTCATACACATCCAAGCCCAAATAACCCACTTGGCCGCTTTTAATGCCTTCTATCACTGCATTGGTGTCAATCAGTGCGCCACGGCTGGTATTGATGATCATCACCCCTTGTTTCATTTGGGCAAGGGCGCGGCTATTGATGATATGATGTGTTTCGGGCGTTAGCGGACAATGCAGCGAGATCACATCCGATTCTTTAAAGAGTGTGGGCAAGTCTACATAGGTTCCCAGATGTTTGGCTTCATCATGCGGATAGGGATCATAAGCCAACAAGGTGCAGCCCATACCATGCAAAATTTGCATCAGTACGCGCCCGATCTTGCCTGTGCCAATAATGCCGACGGTTTTACCACGCAGGTCGAAGCCTACAAAACCTTCTAGGTTAAAGTTACCATCGCGCACGCGGTTATAGGCCCGGTGAATTTTTCGATTGAGCGCTAACATCAACCCTAAAGTATGTTCGGCTACTGCATAAGGCGAATAGGCAGGTACGCGCACCACCGTTAGGCCCAACTCATCGGCGGCCGCTAAGTCTACGTTGTTAAACCCCGCCGAACGCAGCGCGATCAACTTCACGCCTTGCTTGGCTAAACGGATTAAAACACCCGCGTTTAACTCATCGTTCACGAAAGCACAAACAGCCGGATAATCGGCAGCCAGCTTATAGGTGTTGATTGTAAGGCGAGATTCTAAGAACTGTAGCTCATGCTGATGGTTTTCGTTGGCTTCGGTGAAAAAGTGCTGATCGTAGGGCTTGGTGCTGAAAACAGCCACTTTCATCTAGGGTGGTCTCCTTAATTTATAATTAGATAGGTTAGTCTATCTTGGCGAGTTTTATAAAAAATATCTATGGCAGTTCAAACCAAAATAGGCTACATCTGCCCCAGAAGCTATCCTATAATGCAGTTAATCTTTGTTTTAGCATACCGTTAAATTAAGTAGAGGCTTCAAAGCATTTGCGGTATCATTAAAAACTAAATACAAAGCCCAATCTTCTCAAATCCTATGCAATAAAGTAGAAAGTAAATGTCTATGTCTGCCAAGCATCCCACCAAAGATGTCTTTGGGGCTTTATCCACACTTGAAACGCCCTTTGGCCCCGTGAAGTATTTCCGCTTGGGCAAGCTGATTGAAGATGGCGTGGGCCATGTGGATCGTTTGCCTTTTAGTATTAAAATTCTCGTCGAAAATTTGTTGCGCCATGTTGACGATTATATTGTCAACGCCGAAGATGTTCATAGGCTGGCGGCATGGAACCCTGAAGTTGTCTCGGATGAAGAGATCGCTTTTATGCCCGCCCGTGTGGTGCTACAAGATTTTACGGGTGTACCCGCTGTCGTAGATTTGGCTGCGCTGCGCTCGGCGATGGCTGAGATGGGTGGCGATCCCTCGCTGATTAATCCGGTTGTGCCTGTAGACTTGGTAATCGATCACTCGGTGCAAGTGGATTATTTTGCCTCGCCCGATGCGTTGCGCTTGAATGCCGACATTGAATTTCGGCGCAACCGCGAACGCTACGAATTTTTGAAGTGGGGGCGCAGCGCCCTTTCCAACTTCCGTGTGGTTCCGCCCGCCACTGGCATTGTGCATCAAGTCAATCTGGAGTATCTGGCCAAGGGCGTGTTTATCCGCGAGTTAAACGATGAACGCGTGGCCATTCCTGATACGCTGGTTGGTACAGACTCGCACACCACCATGATCAACGCGCTGGCGGTTTTGGGCTGGGGCGTGGGCGGCATTGAAGCCGAAGCCGTGATGCTGGGTCAGCCGATCTATATGCTCACCCCTCAAGTGGTAGGCTTTAAGCTCTATGGTAGCCTGCGTGAAGGAGTCACGGCCACCGATCTGACCTTAACCGTAGTCCAAATGTTGCGGCAAAAGGGTGTGGTAGATAAGTTTGTCGAATTTTATGGCACAGGCTTAAATAATATTAGCCTGCCCGACCGCGCTACTATCGCCAATATGGCCCCAGAATATGGCGCAACGATGGGCTTCTTCCCGGTAGATGATGAGGTATTGGCATACTTGGGCCGTACCAACCGCACCGCCGAAGAAATAGGCCTTGTCGAAGCCTATTATAAGGCCCAAGGCCTTTATCGTACCAACGACACGCCCGATCCGATTTTTGCGGATACGCTGGAACTTGACTTATCTACAGTCGAACCCAGCATGGCTGGCCCCAAGCGCCCTCAAGATCGTGTGTTGCTAAAAAATATGAAAGACGACTTTCGTACCTCGCTCACTGCGCCGGTAGGGGCCAAAGGCTTTGGTCTAAGCGACGACCACTTATCTGATTCGGCGCAGTATCACCCAAAAACAGGTGACGAGCCTGTGAACTTGCGGCAAGGCGCAGTCGTCATTGCTGCCATCACCAGTTGCACCAACACCAGCAACCCATCCGTTATGGTGGGCGCAGGTTTGGTGGCCAAGAAAGCCGTCGAAGCGGGCCTAGAAGTGCCGCCCTATGTCAAAACCAGCCTTGCTCCCGGCTCTAAGGTTGTCACAGAATATTTAGATTCGGCGGGGCTAACGCCTTATCTAGATCAACTGGGTTTTCACACTGTTGGCTATGGTTGCACCACTTGTATTGGTAACAGCGGCCCCTTGCCCGATGCTATCCAAAGTGTGGTAAAAGAGGCGGATTTGGTGGTGAGTGCTGTGTTAAGCGGCAACCGCAACTTTGAAGGGCGCATTCATTCAGTGGTACGTGCCAACTATTTGGCCTCGCCGCCGTTGGTGGTGGCCTATGCCTTAGCTGGCACAATGGATGTTGACTTCTATAATGAGCCTTTGGGCCATAATTCAGCCGGTGATCCGGTTTATCTGAAAGATATTTGGCCCACCCAAGCTGAAATTTTGGATGTGATTCAAAACCACCTTAACCCTGAGATGTACGCCAAGCATTATGCTGCTGTATTTACTGGCAACGAAACATGGAACGCTGTCCCTAATATTGAGAGCGAAGTGTATCCATGGAGTGACGACTCGACGTATATTCAAGAGCCACCCTTTTTCATGGGCCTAACGCCCGACATCCCCGCTATACAAAGCATTGAAGGGGCGCGGGTATTGGTAAAAGTGGGCGACAGCATTACTACCGACCACATTTCACCGGCGGGTGCAATTGCTAAAGACAGCCCTGCCGGACAATATCTGCTCGAAAAAGGCATCGAACACCGCGATTTCAATAGCTATGGCGCACGGCGTGGCAACGACCGTGTGATGACACGCGGCACATTTGCTAATGTGCGGCTGCGGAACCAGTTAGCGCCAGATACTGAAGGCGGCTGGACAACCTATTTGCCCACTGAGGAAGTGATGTCTATCTATGATGCATCGTTGCGCTATAAAGCCGATGACACGCCCTTGGTGGTGATTGCAGGCAAAGAATATGGCACAGGCTCTAGCCGCGACTGGGCCGCCAAAGGCGCATTTCTGCTGGGTGTGAAGGTAGTCATTGCCGAAAGCTATGAGCGCATTCATCGTAGCAACTTGGTGTTTATGGGTGTGTTGCCACTTCAATTTGACTCGGGTCAAGGGGCTAACACCCTAAATCTAAGCGGCCGCGAGACCTACTATATCGAAGTTCCTGAGGATTTGCAGCCCCGCCAAGCGCTGAAAGTGCACTTTGTGCGCGAAGACGGCAGCACTGGCGAGTTTAAAGCCATTGCTCGCGTAGATACCCCAGTCGAAATTGACTACTATCGCAACGGTGGCATCTTGCACACCGTACTTCGCAACTTGATGCGGGCAGAAGCGGTATAAGTTTTTAGGATCGGTAGAACTGAGACAGGCGGCCACATAGCCGCCTGTGTTGCTTTAAAGCGATTCATTAAAGTGAGTTTCAAACCATTTCTTAGCTTTAGCGCTTGTCGCCTATCTTGCTTTTCGCTATAGTCGCAGCATAAACGTTGGATGATGAGAAATTCACAAACACATGACTTCATTGATCAAAAGTGAACGGCAAACCCTACGTGCAGTACAGCAGCACATCTTGACACAGAAACAACGTGCGGGCGCTACCTATCAACAAGTAAGCACAGTAGGCATTATCTATCATCCTGACAGCGCCGACCCTGAACTGAACTTGGTTACGCCGCATCAAGGCGTGGCATGGACGCGCCGCGAAGATTTAGATATTGCGTTTCAGTTACTTTCCGATCATCGCCGTTATGCGCGGATGCAGTATCTAAGTGGCTTGTTTCCAGAGGCCTATACGCGCCAACTTGAGCTTTTGGGGCTAAAAACCGAAACTGAAACGCCTATTTGGGTCTATATGCCTATTCAAGGGCCGTTTCCAGAAGAAGAAATTCCTTTTGGGCAAGTAAAAAACCAAGATGCCCAACCTACTGATTTTAAAATTGAGATCATGGACAGTGAAAAAGGTACTGGCCTGTGGCTGCATACCTATCGCACGGCTGCCTATGATGTTGAGTTACCCCAAACCAGCCGCCTAGAGCTAGAGACCCTACGCAATGCGCAACGACAGGGCTATGTGCAATTGTTATTGGGCTATTGGCACGATACACCCATAGCAGCCACCAAAATTATCACCAATACCATTTCAGCCGAAATTGCCGAGCCTGTAGTGTTAACCGATTGGGCCAAGCTGGGCTATGAAGATGCAATTGTTGCCTATGCTGTAAAGATGGCCCAAAGTGAACATGCAGTTATTTACGCAGTCGGAACTCCGCAAAATCAGCCCAATTTATATTTGCGGCTTGGCTTTATCCATCTGACCGAACAAGTCACTTTTTATCGGCGATAATTGCTTATAAAGGAAGCACCAATGTTGTGGCAAACCTTTTTGTTTGTTGGGCCATCCCAAACCACGCCTCTTGCCGATAGTGTTGGACAACGCTTAAAAGAGAACGGGTATAAGGCTTATGATCCGTTTCCGGGTGGCTTAGGATCACCCATTGGCAAGGTGTCGCGTTTGCGTATGTTCTTGGCCCCAACGCTTGGCAACTGGACTCGTTTGCTGATTGGGCCTAACGATGACATGCCGCTTGAACAGGTGAAAGCAATCGCACAGGCTGTTGGTATGGATGTGGTGTGGCCGCAACTGCTGGATGAGCAACACTTCAGCATTGGCTACATAGGTCAAGATGGCACAATAGATACAACATGGGAACCATTACGGCCTTGGTTGAATAGTGGGCTAGTTCTAAAAGACTTGCACGCGGTCGCTAATCGTCCTTTTGTTAGCAAAACTACTAGCTCAACTTTGCCTCCCGATGTGCAAGCTTTGGCCAGTGCAAAAGGGGTCGAAATGAGGCACGTAGATAAGATGATGGGAAAAATGACGCGCCGCTTGTTTGGCAAAGACCAAGAAGCAGATGCCCTGCAACAGGCCCAAGCGGGTTTAGCTAGCCAAGTAGCTGTTGATTGGAATATACCCAGTGGTCAGCAACTGGTGGCAGTGATGGGGTGCTTGGACATGGCGGAGGACTATTGGCGCTTGCCCACTTGGGATACGCTGACGGCGGCCTATCAGGTGGCTCGCCAACGTCAGCGCGGACAAGGCGATTTACTACCAACGGATGCGGCTGCATTGGCGGCTGTACCCAATGCTCTCGATTACACTTTACTTTATTTCAGCACAAAATTATAAGCAACGTGGCGGAGGAGCAAATGCCCCTCCACCGAAAACTTACTAAAACGCGGCTGGCACAAATGTATATGATTCGCTTTCGCCTTGGCGCACTGCATAGCCAAGCCCCGG
>CAZLPC010000062.1:3491-10600 GCA_964561305.1 uncultured Anaerolineae bacterium | reverse complement strand
TTGGGCTGTTCGGTGGGGTGGTCTACCACACGGCTATCGTTAATCAACTCCTCAGAGGCACGATACTCAAAATCATCAGCATCGTTATAGGTTGGATCGGTGCGGCGCTGCACCACCGATGGGGTGTCGCTGGTGTGACTACCAGCATCGTAAACCAATGTTTCGCCACTAAAATCCGGAGTATCGGCTTGCCAATCGTCAATTTCAGTAGCAACATCGCGCTGAATTTGCAAGGGCGTTGCCACATCGCGCCGAGTGGCGCTCACATCTGCGCTAGTAGTGGGTGTTTCTGGGCTACGTTGTATCGCTGGACGTGGTGTTGAAGTTACCTGATCAGAATTTTCGATTATCACAGCGTCATCTTGCAAAGGCGCTGGCGCTGTTGGGTCTGCTTGGCGCTGAACAGGGCTGCTACTTGAGGCAGTTGATGGTGCTATATTCGCTGCCAAATCTATAGCATCGGCTGGTGGTGGTGCATAAGTTAAGGGTTCGTTTTCAAAGGGATCACCGTCGGCTTGCCAAGTATCAATTTCGGCATCCACCTCGCGCTGAATATTTTGCGGCGTGCCGGTGGTAGGGGTGCGCTGAACAATTGGTGAAGATACGTCGTCAGAACGCTCCGGGGCCCGTTGTATCGCTGGTGTTTCAACGTTTGGCGTTTCGAGATGCGGTGTTTCGACCGTGGATACTATTCCAGAATAGTCACTGGTTAATGGTGGATTCGTTGTACCAGTAGATGATGGATCGATTTGGCGTTGCAAAGCTGGTGTCGAAGGGGTGCTGCGGATCTGACGTGGTGTCTCTGGAGTATCGTTACCCAAAGCACTGGTATCGGTATCGGCATCTGGTGACACAGGATACTCGAACGCCGTAAACTGCATATCGTCTTCGGTTGATGACCACGCCTCAATTTCAGCAGATGTATCGCGCTGCACGCTATCGGCATAATCAGTTGACAGCCCCTCAAACGACTGATCAGCCAAGTCTGGCGTGCGTTGAATCGTTGTTGTCGGTTGAGGGGCTTCAGCTTTTGGGCTATCGGCCTCTGGGTTTACAAGGGATGAAACATCAAAGGATTCAGTCGGTTGATCATCATCTAGGTCATAGCTACCCGGTAGGGCATCGGGTAAATCATCCTCATCAAACGCGCCTTCTAATGGCTCATCGGCGCGTTGGGCTTGCACCTTGTCTGGCGAGGTGACATTAACATATTCAAAAACTGAGCGGGTGCGGGGTGCTTCAAACACTGGTTGCTCCGGAAAATCAACATCGGTTGCATCAGCGCTCAGCGTTTCATCAGGTTCGCGTTGTGTTTTTTCTGGCTCATAGCGCACATTTTGAGGGCGTGGCGTGGTAAAACGCCCTTTTTTCTGCTCGGCTTGGGCATCTTTATTGCGTTGAATAATGTCTTTAATGAATCCAGAGCTTTGCATACCGCTAGCTGCCCGCATTTCTTGATCGGCATGGCGGTCAAAGATTGCTTGTAAGTCTTTGGGCATAGACGGCGATTCTGAAATATCACTTCTAGAACCCCGACTGCCCAATTGTGGCCCGCCTATTTCTGGCCCGCCAAACAAAGAGGGAACGGTGGGCAAACCCGGCGCAGAATCGGGTGCAATATCCGATGATATGGTGCTGGGGTCTGGCAAGCGCGAAATAGTCATACGGCGGGCCAAGTTGCTGCCTGCCGAAAGCGCCCTGCGTGCGCCGTTGCCCATTGTTTTGCGTTGAGAGACACGCGGCATTTTGCGACGAATGATCATGCCCATTACTCCTTATAAAACTTGTTTGAGCGATTAGCCGACGTAATATTCGTGTACCACTAGCTCCAGTGTTTCAATGGCTATCGCACCTTGATCGGATTTTAGCTGTGGGCCAGTCCATTTAACGGGAAAGGCATCACTAAAGAACCACCATCCCGTAACCTCACCCTTAGGGCTAAACACCACCACCGACACATTCTTAACGGCATCGGTCATTTTGCCTTGCAGCAAGTCCTGATACCATTTTAGCATAATCGAATCTTTTGCTACGCCGCGCTTCATGGTCAAGCGCCCGCTTTTACGACGCGACACCAAAACATGCGTATATTCTTTTTTTTCTTCGACCTCAAACTCAAGGGTCGGCAGCGTACATTCGGTAAATGCCCCAACAATGTCATTGTCAATAGTCAGGACAAAACGATGAGAGCTAACGGGATCAAAATCAATAAACGCGCCCATCTGTGTGGCCTCTTTCTCTATGTTCGTCTTAAACGTTTGCCGATGCGTTCGCTATAATCACGGTTTTCGCGCAATAAAATTTCATAAACTTTATCTGCAATAACATCTGCATTGAGTTGCTTTTCTTCTTCGCCGTCCACGTTGGCGGCTTCACTACTGCGCCCCATGCGCTGCGTGTTGTTCGCGCCACGGTTGGGGTTTTGGATGGCGCTATTGCCTGTATTTTCTTCGGTGTCGCGCTCTGGGGTGGTGTTGGTTTCGTCGTCGGTGGCACGCTGTACAATTGGCTGTTGAGAGATAAGCGGGCTAATGGGTTGGATGAGGGCAGCAGATGTTGTACCAACGGGCGACATAGCACGTTGCACCAATGGCTCCGACGAACCACCATTATATTGAACGGTGTGGCGGCGTTGGTGTTGGGTACTAAATTGTTGTGCGCGTTTACCTGCTTGCCCGATGCTCATGTTCATCACCTTACATTAAACGTTGCCGATTAGCCCGATTGATATAGTGCACCCACCGCACCCGTTCGCGGTGGCCCAACGATAAAATTTCCGCCCGCGACCAATGTAAGTGCATCGCAATGAAGGCTACCTCCTCGTGCAGGCGGTCTAAGGGGTAGCCTATAATTCCCCCCCCAGCAAAGAAACTTCCTCGCTAAACTGGTGGCCACAGTTGGGGCAGGTAATGTCGAGCTTGATCATGCCACTACCATTAATTTCTTGATAAAAGTCTTGTAAGTAGGCCAAGTCGGCGGCAAATAATTTTTCAACCATCTGCGGGCTGACCTCTCGAAAATTACCCAAGCGTGTAATGACCCGCGACAATAAGACGATGGTTAGATAGGCCTCGTTTTGGCGCACACGCGGGTCGCGCAAGGGTTCAATTTCATCCATCGCAGTAGCAAGGCGCATAGAACCTTCGGTGTGTACGGTTCCATATTCATCCATATAGCCACGCGGTAAGGTAAAGTCAAATTCGGTTTGCAGCATGGTGTCCTCAAAATAGATTTGTAGTGGTTATTTTGGGTCTGGGTTGATAAGCCGAGGTCATCAAAACGACCCCGGCTTTCAACGGTGTACCATTTAGCAGCGCAACAAACTACATTACGCGTTCAATGCCTTCGTGTGCGACAACCAATTCTTCCATCGCAATTTCGTTGCTGTCGGACTTAGGTGTAGGGCCAGAGACCTTAGAGGGCCAGCCTTTTTCAAAGTCCCAACGGGCGATAGGATCACCTTCTTGCGAGTACATCACAATAGAACCATTGATACGAGCAGTGGTTACGTTGCCGTTCACCACTTCTTGGCGCCAGTCCCAAATGTCGAGATTGGTCGTAATACCGCGCTTCAAGGTGATGTCTTGCCATTTCAGACGACCGGGCACTTTACGCACAGCTTCGGTATTACCGTCGCTGCCCATAATTTTGTGCTCGATCACTTCATTCTCTGAACCCAAGCCACTCACTTCAGTGAAGTAGCCGGTGGCTTTGCCTTCAAGCTCTAGTGAAAAATAAGCTGAAACGCCGGGATCACCACTCAACGCATCTTTTGTAGTAGGCATGTCTTTACTCCTTGATACAGACTAATGTTAAACGAGAAACTATTCGCCACCTTCAGGTGACCATTGACCGATACGAATGATCAAGAATTCAGCAGGTTTGACAGGTGCAATGCCGATTTCGACAAACAATTGGCCCAAGTCACGCACTTCGACTGGGTTCAATTCTTCGTCTACCTTCACATAGAAGGCATCTTGGGGGGTGCGGCCAAACAAAGCGCCGCTGCGCCAAGTGTTTTTCAAGAAGGCAGTGATGTCACGGTTTAGACGGCCCCACAACATATAGTCGTTTGGCTCAAAAACGGCCCATTGGGTGCTGCGTTCGATGCTGGCTTCAATGTAATTGAACAGACGACGCACACTGATATAGCGCCAAGCAGGATCACTGGTGAGGGTGCGAGCGCCCCAAACACGAATACCACGACCGGGGAAGCTGCGGATGCAGTTTACGCCGACGGGGTTTAGCATGTCTTGTTCGCCCTTGGTCACATTAATTTCGAGGCCCAAAGCACCACGCACAATTTCATTGGCGGGGGCTTTATGTACGCCACGGGTATCGTCTACGCGGGCATACAAACCAGCCAACAAACCACTGGGGGGAACAAACTTGGTTTTGCCAGCACGCAATTGGTCGCCAACTTGCACCCATGGATAGTACAACGCGGCGCGGGTGGTGTCATAGTTCATGTCCATGCGCCATTCGTAGACTTCTTGGGGGGTGAGGTTGGGCGGGCAATCGAGAATGCTGAAGACGTAACGGGTGCGCTCGCTGAAGTCAATCATGGCTTGTTGCACAGATTGAACGCCCTTCTTGTCGAGTTCGCCCGATTCATAAGCGCTCATTAAGTCGGGTGCTACCAACATGGTGACATCAGGGATGGCTTCGATACCACCCAAACCGAGACGCTTGGCAGCATCGCCGGTATAGTCGGCCAACCCAACGGGTTTGGTTTCTAGCTTGCCACCAGTTAGTTGGGTGTCGCCAGCCGGAACCAGTTTGGTATCTTTGGCGACAATTTTGGCATCCACCAGTTTCGATTGTGCCTTTAGCACAGTTTCGACGCTGTTGGGGCCGGTCTTCTTTAGGCTAAGGCCGCCGAATTTTTCGGAGGTTTCGCCATTGCTGATGGTCAGCGTAAAGGTGGGGTCTTCGGCATCTTTCACGGGGTCGGGCGTAGCCGACACGGTGATGTTGTTGCCCAAGGGGCCACCATCTTTGGCTGAAAATTCGAGTGTTTCGGCAGGTTTGTCGCCTGCGCTTAACACTTTACCAGCCGCAGCAATCGATTTGACATCATCGCTGGCAACACCCAAGGTTTTAACTGACACGATATAGGCGCGAGTTCCACCATTGTTAAAGAACCCATACACAGCATCGGCAGTGTATGACCCTTCAATAAAATCACCGAAGGCGGCGGTAAATTGCGTCCAGTTGGTGACAAGGGTTGGCTTGCCGATTAAGCTCGCACCCGAACGGGGGTCTTCGGCTTTGCTGGTATAACCAACAAAAGCGGCAACGGCGGTGGCAACACCTTCAATTGGCTTTGCGCCACGATCTACTTCTTCGACATAAACACCCGGAGATAGGTAATTTGGTGCCATGTGGTTGTATACTCCTAACGTTATGTTCTAGCAACGGTTTTATTAGTGAACAAAGGCTTGCTTATCTGTCTTTACTTTTGCCAAACTCCTTACACTATACTTTCATTCAATTATAAGGACAAATCATAGTTATCCGAAGGTACGGTGAGTTTTAGACGTTTGGGTGAGCGACCATCAATGGTCACATCAACTTGATAATCGCCGGGATAGATAGCCGCAAATACATAACGACCTTGCCCGTCGGTGCTAATGGCTTCAGGACGATTAACCAACCGCACCTGTACGCCGGCCCCAACCGGATCATTCCCTTGCATAATGCGACCGCCGATATGATAAACCTCGTGATCGTCATACGTCGCGATTTTTCCCCTAAGTTCAGGGGCGGTTTGCCCAAAGCGCACATTGGTAGAAAGCACCAACGGCGATTCGATGGCTTTTTTGGGGTCTAGGGCAATGGTCACCATGATGTTAATGCTGGGTTTTAGCTGGTTTTCCATCACACCCCATAAGTCGGGCATGTTACGGACGGCATCTGAAGGCAAGGCTACCAACAATGGCATCGCTAGGGGTTGATCGCGCACAGCTCCAATGCCGGCATCTAGCTCAATTTGGGCTAGCGGAAGCATCGTTTCTAAGATGCGCCACAACAACTGATGTTCATCTTCTGGCTCTTTGGCCCACACCGTAATGAGATAGTTTATATCCACCCGGCGCGGCGGAAAGATGCGCCGTCCTGTGCCTTCGGGCGTACGTTCGATTTCAATAGGCGCAGTGTGACGGCGCTCTAGGTTTTCGCGGATGTCATATAAATATAAATTAACGGTGGGCTTGTTTAGGCTGGCCGCCCACTCGCCAGTGGGTTGGTCAAACACAATGTCCACATCATCGCGGTTTAGTTTGCCGCGTGTGTACAAAAGCTGTTTGATGGTTTCATCTAGGTCGTGAATCATTCACATGCACCTAATCGTGTTTGTATGATGAGCCATTAGCCCATCATCATCTCTTCTTCGTCAGCTTCGCGTTGCACATCGCTATCGCGCTTCATCATCATTTCGTCTTCTTCAGGCTCGCGTTGTACGTCTGCGTCGCGCTTCATCATCATTTCGTCTTCTTCAGCTTCTCGCTGAATTGCGGCATCGCGCTTCATCATCATTTCATCTTCTTCAGGCTCGCGTTGCACTTCTGTGTCGCGCATGGCTTGTGCAGAAGGCACGCTGGCAGCCTCGCCCCCACTCATGGCGTGGGAAGCCATCGCATCGGCCTCGCGCTCATATGCATCTTCGGCGGGGCCAAGTGTTAGCTCGCCGCTAGGGGTGCTGCCTTCTTGTTGGACAACATGCCCCAATTCGTGCAGTTGGGTTTCGGGATTATTAATGCTCTTCTGGCTAAGAAACACATCTTTACCAGTGGTAAAAGCCTCGGCACCAAGTGTCTCGTTTAGCTCTTGGGACTGGCTATCGGTATGCACCGAAACATCGCTAAAGTCGTGCCCATAAGCAGCTTCGGCTTTGGCTTGCACATTGCCATCGAGGCTATGACCAGACCCACGCTTGCTGTTGATCATATCGCTAATTTCAGGGCCAATGGGACCGCCATCTATATATGTCGAGCGTTGAATCCCCAACCTACGTTGCACCGCAGCGTTGCCGTGTGTACGTTGCATACTAAGAATAGATTGTGCTGGACTTTGGGTAGGGCCAGCATCGAGTTGAGGGGAAGCAGCAG
>CAZLPC010000062.1:0-3481 GCA_964561305.1 uncultured Anaerolineae bacterium | reverse complement strand
AGCAGCCTCTGTTGTGGTTTGTTTGGGCGTTTTGTCTTCGGCTACCTGTGATAACCGTGCTCGATCTCGTTCGCTCATGAACCTTACCTTACCTTTACTTAGTTGACTTTTTAACTTATTTCACATTAAACACGATTTTTTTGAAAAAGGCTAGCAGGCTCGAATAATCTGGCTAGAATGTTTGCCTTACTTTCAAACCCTAGAAAGAAACTGCTGCTTTTAAGAAATTGCCAAGATCACTTTTGACAACAGTTCGACAAAAATGTTTCATACGAGTTATGTCGTTGAAAACTGGCGCGAATAGTCGTCTTCCAATAATTTGCCCATTTTTTGGTGTTCGCGCCGAATGGCATGAATCACATGACGCATTTGGATCGTAGGGGAATCGTCGGCTGCGGCTAAAAAGGCCGATGCCATCGCAGCATTACGGATATTGCCACCCGCCATGCGATACCGTTCGGCGATCTCGCGCAGATTTACGTCATTATCTAGTGGGGCACTTAATGGGAAGCTGACCCGCCAAATTCGCAAACGATCCTCAATTTCAGGAAAAGGAAAATCAATCATAAAGTCTAGCCGCCGTGTGAAGGCTTCGTCTAGGTTTTGGCGCAAGTTAGAGGCCAAAATAGCCACCCCATCATAGGTTTCCATACGTTGCAACAGATACCCTGTTTCAATATTGGCATAGCGATCGTGGCTGTCTTTTACTTCAGAGCGTTTGCCAAACAAGGCATCGGCCTCGTCAAAAAACAAAATGGCGTTGCTTTGGGCTGCCTCATCAAAAATAGTAGCCAAATTTTTCTCGGTTTCGCCAATGTATTTACTGACTACTGCCGACAAGTCAATCTTAAACAGTTCTAGCCCCAATTCATTGGCGATGATCTCGGCGGCCATAGTTTTGCCTGTACCACTTTGCCCCGCAAACAAAACCGTAAGCCCTTGGGCTGCACCACCACGCCCCTTAAAACCCCAATCGTCATATACCCGCACGGCATATTTAACTTGATCGCAAATTTCGCGCAGTTGTTGCACACGGGCTTCAGGCAAAACGATGTTATCCCATGTGTAGCGCGGCTTAATCTTGACTGCCAATGATGACAGGCGGCGGCTGCTTTGCGAACGGCTGGCCCGATAGACATCTAATAGATCAGGGGTGGCCTTGCCTTGGGCAATGGCATCATCATAGGCACTATAAACAGCATCCCGAATTTGGCCGGGAGTCAGCTTAAATTTATAGGCTAATTCGGCCGAGTGGATGTCTGTGCCATCCAGATGAGTTTGCCAGTGACTTAGGCGATCATGAAAAACAGGAATATCGAGTTCTAAGCGCAGAATGGGGCGATTGCGGTCGGTTCCTCGTGGAATCCATTCATCTTTGCCTGCCAACACCACCGGATAGGGATAGTTCAACAACTCTGACCAGAGCCACGATGGAATGTCATCTTCGGTGTCTAGTACGCTTTCCCACTCGTGCAATAACAACACAGCCCCATACAGCCGACCTTCGCGGAAGGCAAACCGCAGCAAATTAAGTTTGTTATTGTCTTGCATTAAGGGTTTTATGTTGGCCTCTACCAACTGCAACCCATAATGATGGGCAAGGGCACGAGCAAGCGTGTGTCGCCCGCTACCATAAGTGCCATAAAGATGAAAAATAGGTGCGGGGTGTCCATAATCACGGACAAGGGTTTGCTTAATGGTGTCATCTAAAATAATGTTGTCGAAATGAGGGCCACTGGTGGACGTGTGCTTCAAGAAGAACTGCCATGCTTTGGGCACACTATCAATCATTTGGACATAAGCTGCAATTTGTGGATCGACTTTTAGCATATGATTATGAAAAGACGCATACGGTGTAGATGGGTCGCCAACAATTTCAATCAACCCTTGTTCAATTAAAGGCGATTGATCGCTAAGAAACTGCCAAAGATGCAGGCGTTCTGGCCAATCTTTACCCAAAATATTAACTGCCAAGTTCACCGTTGGGCGGCGCTTGGTAACATCATCTTGTAAAAAGCCATAAATACGCTCATAGCGCCGATCAATCGCTGGGGCCAGCCCCACAATTAACAAGTTAAGCTCGTTATGAGAGAGCGCCAATGTTGTAGAGAGTCTTTGCAGGCGCAAGGTAATACCTTGTGAATTAGCGGTGGCAGCAATTTCTTGCAGATGTTCATCTATTTTAGCGAGACCGGGCTGAATGACAGGATTGATGGCCACAGGCTCGGTGTTGCCCCAAAAACCAGTGCCGGGTATAGTACGGAGATGTTGCCCCACTTCTTCATCGCTAATGAAAAGACCTTGAAACTCGTTGTTGGGGTCAAAGCCAGCATTGCGAGCAAATTCGACGGCAACCCCCAGCATAAGATCGAGGCGGCGAAGATGCGCTTGAAGATAAGCAAGGTTCAATGTGTATTCTGAAGTAGTCATCTGCACAGCGTCTGTTTATTTGGCATAAAATTTATGAAAGATATAAAAATACCCTCAAACACTATATGAGAATTTCATAAATAAGGCAAGTCCCCCAAAAGTATGGGTTTCTACATGACTAAACGTTTAAGTGAGTTTTGTTTTGACATTTTTAGTGCGGGGGCTATGCTTTGCACGATGAATCAAAGCTGTTAATTTCTTAAGGAGGTGCTTTGTGTCGCCATCTGTAATTTGTATGGGCGAGTTGTTGATTGATTTTGTAGCCCTAGAGCGCGACCGCAGTGTGGGCTATGCCCACCAATTTGAAAAAGCGGCGGGCGGCGCACCAGCTAATGTCGCAGTTGGTTTGGCAAAATTGGGAGTAAAGACCGCCTTTATTACACAAGTGGGCAACGATCCTTTTGGCCATTTTCTGCACCAAACCCTCGCCGAGAACGGCGTAGATGTTTCGATGGTGTTGTTTAGCGATGCGGCCCGCACAGCCCTAGCCTTTGCCGCTATCGAAGCCAGTGGCGAACGTAGCTTTGCCTTTTATCGCCATCCCAGCGCCGATATGCTCTTGCATCCCGACCAACTGAATACTTCAAAAATTCGACGAGCCACCATCTTTCATTATGGTTCCATTAGCCTCATTGATGAGCCAGTTAGGTCGGCAACCTTGGCTGCCATAGAGGCCGCTAAAAGTGGCGGGGCCTATCTTAGTTATGATCCCAACCTGCGCGAGCCACTTTGGCCATCGCTAGATGCAGCCAAAGTCGGCATTTCAGAAGGCCTTCAATTTGCCAATATTGTCAAACTAAGCGAGATGGAACTGGCATTTTTAACACAGCGCCATGGGCTGACTACGCCCGAAGCCATTGCACAAGCCGCCCACCAGTTATGGAACGATGAGTTGATGCTGATGGTGGTGACACTGGGCCCACAAGGTTGTGTCGGTGTAACACCGACACAGTTTTGGCACGTCGAGGGTTATGGTGTTCAGGTTGAAGACACCATTGGCGCGGGTGATGGTTTTGTGGCACCTGTTTACGCAAAAAACTGAGCTTGGAAT
>CAZLPC010000061.1:0-10602 GCA_964561305.1 uncultured Anaerolineae bacterium | reverse complement strand
CATCAGCAAAGAAAGCGGTATTCCCACGTTCCGCGATGCAATGGATGGGCTATGGGCCCAATATGACCCGATGCAATTGGCCACACCAGAGGCTTTTCGGCGTAATCCCAAGTTAGTATGGGATTGGTACACCTATCGCCGCGAGTTGGTGAATCAGGCAGAACCCAATGCTGCTCATTATGCGCTAGTGGCATTAGAGGACTTATTGCCCCAAGTAATTATCATTACCCAAAACGTAGATGGCTTTCATTATAAGGTGGGCAGCAGCGACGTGATCAGCTTGCATGGTGACATTCAGCGCACCAAATGTTTTGATGCGTGCCAAGGGGAACCCACCTATATTGATTTGACACCCCTTAAGTGGGACTCTGAAGCCGGCCCCCCGCTTTGCCCCCATTGTGGCAAGGGTTATGCCCGCCCCGATGTAGTGTGGTTTACTGAGATGTTGCCCCCCGATGCTTTGCGTCGCGCCCACGATGTTAGCCTTAGCGCCGATGTGATGCTGGTGATTGGTACAAGTGGATTAGTAGAACCAGCTGCGTCGTTGCCATTTGTGGCCGCCCAACAAGGCGCTAAAATTTTAGAAATTAATCCTAACGCCAGCACCATCTCCCAAATTGCCGACATACGCCTAGAAGGCGGCTCGGCGGTGCTGTTACCGATAATTGTTGAACATGTTCGGGCGCTTAAGCAGTCATGAAACTAGCATGGTTTTTAATTATTTTTGGCGCATTTTTGCTTGCAGAACCACTTTCTGGCCGCGCCCAACAACGCCCCCCTATCGAGATTTTTTTACGCCACAACACCGATGCAAATCATGTACGGGTCTATTTTACAGATAGCCAAACTGGTCTTAGCGCCATTGGCACAGTAGAAGGCTATCCGGATACGGGGCGCGTACTAGAAGATTTTGCCCTTAGCTCACAAGGTGTCATTTTTAGCGACCCCTTAAGTGGTGTGCCGCGCTTATTAGCGCCCAATGGTGATATTTTTGGCTTTACCTTCATCCCACAAAACCCCATTCCCCCCGCTAGCTATGATTGGGTGATCTCAGAGGATGGCCGCACACTGGCTTGGGCCGAATTTCTGTTTCAAAATGGCACATGGCAATCGGCGCTATATGTAGCAGGTTTGGATGGCAGTAATTTACAGGTTTTTCTGAATGCACCTAATCCTATTGCCACAGCCCGCGCCAAACTCATCGCTATCTCAAACAATGGGGATCGCTTATTTTTAGACACCGCCCATCCCATCGAGCCACGCTCGGCTAATGATGATTTTATAGAATACACCACCTTGCGCGTCTATATTGCGTCGCGCCAACAATATTTACCGATTGCCCAAGATGCCAATTGCCCTTGTGCCGCAACTGTTGTCAACGATGGACGCACCCTGCTTCAGCTAGAGCGCCCGATTATCGGCACTGGCTATGATTTGCGGGTGTGGAATTTAGACGTGAATACATTTCAACTGATTCGGGCTACCGATACCATTTATCAGCAAGGTGGCAGCTTGCATCTTAGCGCCAATAGCGATTATGTGGCTTTTGCCATCACGCGCCTAGAAGGGCAAAGTAGCGCCGTAGCCTCTGGGATTATTGTTGCTGATGTGGTGGTGGGCGAACAACGGGTTATTGCGTTGCCATCGGGCCAATTATTTGCTGTGCTAGGCTTTTATAACCGCGATCAAGATTTAATAGTAACCGACCTTGCCGTTGGCGAAACCTTTAAGCTCAACTTAGAAACCGAAACACTTGAACGAATTGCTGATAAAATCTGGATAGGCACGTTGCCGCAATAGTACATATAAGGAGACAAACATGCCTGCTGTTGGAACACAAGCACCAGATTTTGAACTGTTAAATCATGATGGCGTTTTGACCAAGCTCTCAGATTTTCGTGGCCAAACGGTCATCTTTTTTGCTTTTCCGCGTGTTTTTACATCGGGTTGCACCACCCAAGCCTGTGGGTTGCGCGATAACTATCCCGTTTTTGAGAACCACAATGCGGTGGTTATTGGCATTAGCCCCGATAGCCCCGAGGAACTGAAACGTTGGAAAGAACACGAACAACTGCCCTACATGCTGGTTTCTGACCCCGATCACGCTGTACTAGAGGCTTGGGGGGCATGGGGCGAAAAAAGTATGTATGGCAAAACGTATACGGGTGTCATTCGATCACATTGGATAATTGGGCCCGATGGTGTGGTACTAGACGAGCAACTAAGCATTAGTCCGCAAAAAAGTGTTGAAAAAGCACTAAAAGCCATCGAAGGTTAGGAAGTTCAAACGCAGCAAGGGGCATTCTTGCTGCGTTTTGAATTGCACACTATTAGAAAAGGTGTACGATTAAACCTATGACGTTAAAACGACTATGCAAAGCGGGCAGACAGCTATGGCAGACCACACAACTGAATCTCGGCAATTAGCGATTTTATCTCGACTCGTCGAAATTAGTCTTGTTTTGAATTCTAGCCTTTCGATAGATAAAATTTTAACCCAATTGATGGACGCGACCGCCGAAATTTTGCAGGCCGAGTCGGCATCTGTTATTTTGCGCGATACCAACACCAATGAACTTCACTTTGTCGCCATGCCCACCGACTCTAGCCATTCCGATCGCTTGGTGCGTATTCCTGTTCCGCTTGCAGGCAGCATTGCAGGTGGCATCATTATGCACAGCGAAACAATTGTGCTAGATGATGTGCGCCAAGACCCACGCCACTTTCGGCAAGCCGAAGAAGAAAGCGGCTTTGTGGTTCGCTCTTTATGTGGCGTTCCCATTAGTGTTGGGGGCGAAAACGTAGGCGCACTAGAGGCCGTTAATAAAATTGGTGATCGTTGGGCCGAAGACGATGCCCATTATCTGCAAATCCTCGCTTCTCAGGCAGCTATCGCGCTACAAAAAGCACAGTTAATTGAAGACTTGCAAAAAGCCAACCGCGAACTTAGCCAAGTGGATAAATTAAAAAGTGACTTCATTGCCATTGCCAGCCACGAGTTACGCACCCCTCTAGGCGTAATTATGGGCTATGCGAGCTTTTTGAAAGAAGAAGCCGAAGGTGAAATGAGCGATCATGCCAATGCGGTGCTCAATAGCGCCTTACGGATGCGCAGCCTGATTGAGGACATGACTAGCTTGCGCTTCTTAAACATGGGTGAGTCTGAGTTGTTTTATGAGATGGTGTCGGTGAACGAACTGCTGCGGCTAATGCAAAAAGATGATGTGGTAAAAATTGTAGAAGCACGCCAGCTACAACTTGAATTTCACCTCACCCCGCATGATATAATAGTCAATGTGGATCAAGCAAAAATGTTATTAGCGCTCATGAATTTGTTGAACAATGCTATCAAGTTTTGCCCACCTCAATCTGCCCGCATTAATGTGCGCGTGATTGATCGGGGCAACGAAGTTTGGATTGAAGTTAATGATAATGGCATCGGCATTCCAGCCGATCAAATCGAAGACATCTTCCGCCCGTTTTATCAGGTCGAAGACCACATGACCCGTCGGCATGGTGGCATGGGCTTAGGACTTTCAATCTCGCAGGCAGTGGTAGAAGCCCATAAGGGGCGCATTTGGGCAAGCAGTGAAGGCATCCATCAAGGCGCTACTTTCACCATCAGCTTGCCCAAAGCCTAGCCGTTAGGATAGCGCAGCAACAACACCTCTACCGCCAAGCGCGTATTAGCATTGTGACTCAATTGCACAATCGCTTGGCGGGTGTTTTGCAGTGCTTGGTGGGCACTGCCATAGTTTAAACGCTGCGCTAGCCCATTTAAGCGGTCGGCATAGTCCACATTAATCACAGCAGCAGCACTGCCCGCCGCCAACAACATCACATCACGCCAAAATGTGATCCAATATTCTAAGCTTGTCAGCAAAAGGTCTTTATCTTTACTAAGCAATTCGGCTACTTTAAAGCGATCCACGCGGCTTTTAGCAGCCACCACATCAGAAAGCTGCTGCATTGCGGTATGACGCACCGCTAGCTCGGCCGGGTTTTGCGCCATCCGCATTGCCCAGCCAATGCGCCCCCCCGACAACCGTGCTATCAATTGTAAAGCTTGGGGGTCATCATCAAATTGAGACTGAAGCGCATGGTAGACTTGCTCGGATGATAACGGACGCAGATTTATCACTTGGCAGCGCGACAGAATAGTGGGCAGAATTTGATCCACCTTTTCGACCGTTAAAATTAGCACCACCGATGGCGCGGGTTCTTCTAAGGTCTTAAGAATCGCGTTTTGGGTGGCGGGGTTAGCTTCTTGAAATCGCCGCAAAATTGCTACCCGATAGTCGCCCTCGTAGGGGCGCAAAGACAACACGCGCTGTAACTCGCGGATTTGATCAATTTTTAGCGTGCCGCCAATGCGCTCGGCTTCAATAACGTTTACATCAGGATGACCATTGCTAGCAATTAACCGACACGTTCTACACTGACCACACGGGCGCTGCTCGCGCTCACAATTAAGAGCCATTGCAAACGCCTTTGCCAACGTTGTCTTCCCGATACTAGAGGGCCCTGCCAATAGATAGGCATGGCCAGTACGTTCATGGGCGATGGTGCGAGTCAACTGTTCGGTTGCCCACTCGTGCCCCCATAAAAACCAGTTTCCAGTTTGGCTACTCATTCTTTGCTTGCGATTTCCCATGTCGTTATGTTATACTGCTGCCATCATTGTTGCATAAAATAACCACGATAGAATAGCGTGAACACCGAAACCTCTATAACATCTGATTTATCAGAACCTCCCCATTCAGGGTTTCTTTGCTTCCATTACATAATCAGTGACTTTTGCTTGCCCAATATCTATACCCATCAGAACGCCTAGGCTAAGGATTAGGAGAACGTGGACAGTACGAACTTGGCACTTGGACTTATGCTCGTTTTTGTCTTGGTCATTACCAAAATTGCGCTAGCGGCTAGTTTAAGTGCAGTGGTTAATGCTCGTAAAAGCATTCTACGTGATCGGGCCGAAGAAGGTAGCCGGAGCGCAAAACGCGCCCTCATTATTGGTGAAAATGCAAGCCGCCTGCTGGCGGCCCAACAATTTTTGACTATCGCGTTTAATGTAGTTATTGTGGTGGTGCTAACAGCGGCTGTGCTGCCACCCTTTATAGATGGCTCAGAGTGGTTGGGTCTTAGCGAAACCTTGATTCAACTGGTTGTGTATAGTTTAGCAATTATCCTCTCGGCATCTTTGCTGATGATTGCGGAGTTGTTAGCAAATGCAATAGCGACCCGCCGCGCCGAGTATATTGCCATTGGCACTATTCAGCTAACCCAACTGGTCATTTTTACGCTAACACCCACCCTAAATATGCTTTTGCGCTTTTCGGGGCGTATCTCAGTTTGGATTGGTGGCTCTGAAAACACATTTGCCACTACCGCCGAGGAGATCAAAACCCTTGTTGATGCTGGGTCTGAAGAAGGCATTTTAGAAGAGGAAGAAAAAGAGATGATCTATTCGGTCATCCGCTTTGGCGAAACCGTAGCCCGCGAGGTGATGGTTCCGCGCATAGACATCATTGCCCTCGAAGATACAGCCACGCTAGAAGAAGCCCGCGCCATGATTTTAGAAGCCGGCCACTCGCGCATTCCGGTCTATAAAGAAACAATAGATAACATAGAGGGTGTCTTATATGCCAAAGACTTGTTACGAGTTTGGCAGACCGGCGAAAATCCTGAATCTATCAAAACGCTTTTGCGGCCAACCTATTATGTGCCAGAATCGCGCTATGCCAGCGATATTTTGGTAGATTTTCGAGAACGCAAAATTCATTTGGCAATTGTGATGGATGAGTATGGCGGTACAGCCGGCTTGTTAACCATTGAAGATTTACTTGAAGAAATTGTTGGCGAAATTCAAGATGAGTATGACACCAACGAAGAGGCTCAATATCAAGAACTGGGCGAAGGTGAATATCTCTTTAATGCCCGCATTGACCTCGACGACTTAAACTATCTGATGGATGTTTTATTGCCCACCGATGAGTCCGATACACTTGGCGGCTATATCTTCCAAACCCTAGGGCGTGTGCCGCATGTTGGTGAAGAAATTATCAATCACGGCTTGTTATTTCAAGTACGGTCTGTCAATGGGCGACGTATTCGAGATGTTTACATCAAGAAGCTACCTACTACAGAAAATGCTGCCATAGACGAAGCCAAAGAAGTTGATCAGTCGCCCCAACCCGAGCCTAAACTTCTGTTGCCTCCTGATGCTAGCATAGATGCAGGGGTTTGATGAAAAGAAAAATACAATGATTACACTAAATGCCGAACAAAAACGGTTGCTTGTTCAGCACGCCCTCACGGTTCGCCACAGGGCCTATGCGCCTTATAGCCATTATCAAGTTGGCGCGGCTTTGCTGACAACAAAGGGTGATATTTTCACGGGTTGTAATGTCGAAAATGCAGCCTTTCCCGCTACGATTTGTGCCGAACGTAGCGCCGTCGTGTCGGCCATTAGCGCCGGGCAAAACGAATTTGTGGCTGTGGCCGTTGTCACAGCCGATGGCGGCTCGCCGTGTGGTATTTGTCGGCAGGTGTTAAATGAGTTTGCGCCAACCTTGCGGGTTATTATTGCCAATGCTGCGGGCGACATTTTACTAGAACAATTATTAGATCAACTTTTGCCCTATAGCTTCGGCCCCTCAAACTTAAAGCCGACTGAATAGGCCTTATGTCTGATCGTAGCCGCACACTTCGCACCAAAGCAATTGTTCTGCGCCGTGTCGAGTTTGGCGAAGCCGATTTAATATTGACCTTGCTTACCCCTCAACAAGGCAAAATTAGCGCCATTGCACGCGCTGCCCGCCGCCCCATGGCCAAAGCCAGCGGCCATGTCGAGCTATATAGTCTTGTAGATATGCTATTGGCACACGGTAGCAATATGTATGTGGTGACACAAGTGGATTTAATCAATCCATTTTTAGCCATTGGTGATGAACTAGAGCGGATGGTGTATGCTAGTCATTTTGTCGAGTTGATGGATCGCTTTACGGTAGACGATCAAGAGAATCGGTTGGCCTTTGATTTGCTGGCCAAGGGTTTGGATTGGCTCTGTGACCCTACTACTGATTTGCGGCTGGCTTCACGCTATTTTGAATTGCGCTTGCTAACCATTATGGGCTATGCGCCGGCGGTGTTTAAATGCGTAATTAGTGGCGATGTATTAGAAGCTCGCGATCAGTTCTATAGCGTGGTAGACGGCGGGGTGGTAAGTGCCGATCAGGTGGAGAATGCAAGCGGACTTATTCCGCTATCACTAGGGGCATTTAAGGTATTGCGCCACTTTAGTCGTAATCGGTGGGAGCAAGTGAACGGCCTAGTGCTAACCCCACCCACCCATACTGTTTTAGAGCGCATATTGCTAGAAACTATCGCCTATTTATTAGAGCGCCAGTTGCAAAGCATCGCGTTTTTGAGGCGTATTGCTACCCTTGCCCGATCCCAAGCTGATCCAGAATAGTGTCTATATGTTGTGCATAGCTTCCCCCAAATAAATTGAGATGTACCAACAACGGATAAAGCTGATAGAGCGCCCGTCGTGCTATATATCCTTTACGATCAAAGGTAACATTGGCCCAATAGGCATCATAAAATGCTGCTGAAAAGCCAGTAAATAATTCGGTAAATGCCAATTCAATTTCAAAATGTCCGTAATAAATAGCCGGATCAATCAATGCGGGCTGGCCGTTGTGCAAGGTCATCACATTGCCGCGCCACAAATCGCCGTGCAATAAAGATGGCACTACATCGTCTGGCACAAAGCGGTCTATATGTGCGATCAGCCATGCTAGGCGTTGCTCGCGCTGATCAGATAATTGACCAACACGCCGAGCGATATCTACTTGTGGTTTTAAGCGTTGTTGGACAAAAAACGTGCGCCATGAGGGGTGCTGATGATTAGACTGCGGCAAAGCACCAATAAAATTAGCGTGGTCTAGGCCGAAGGTAGTGGCTGTATTTTGGTGCAGGGTAGCTATCTGCTCACCCAGTTGGGTGGCGGTGCTTGATCGCGCCGAGCCAGTTTCCAGCCATTCTAACAACAAATATGGTGGTACAGCGCCATCACCCTCAAAAACTGCAATCACCTGTGGCACGCGCACCGCACCCGCCGCGCCTAGATAAGATAGGCCACGCGCCTCGGCGCTAAACATGCCTGCAATGGGCACATTGTTCCACTTGATAAACACTGGCCCATCGGCTGTCTCTAGTCGGCGGGCCTCATTAATATCGCCACCACTGCACGGGGCAACACCCACCACGCGAACCTGCTGCGCCGTCTCTAGATGATTGCGGATAGTTGCAGGCAACATTAGAGGTTATGCTCGGCCCGAATTGCTTGCAATAGGCCCGTGCTGGCAGCTTTTACCAATTCATACACCTCATCAAAGCGCCCATCATAATACGGATCGGGGACTTCACGGGTGGCAAGCTGAGGCGCATACGCTAAAAACAGTGCGATTTTAGCGCTACTATTGGGCGGCATTTTGGCTTCAATATCTTCAAGATTGCTGCGATCCATCGCTAAGATATAGTCAAATTGGGTGAAATCGGTGGTTTGCAATTGTCGAGCACGACCGTCATAGGGGATGTTGTGCTTCTGAAGGGTACGAAGTGTGCCACTGTGGGCGGTTTCGCCAATATGATAGCGCGATGTGCCCGCCGAATCTATGCGAATAGCGTGCTGAAGGCCCGCGTCTTTCACGGTTTGCTGAAAAACACCTTCGGCCATTGGCGAACGACAGATATTGCCCAGACAAACAAACAACACGGCAACCATCGGTACAGCTCCTTTCTGCTCTCTTTTGCAACATTGCAACGCAATAGAGCCATCTTACCACTATCTGGTGGGGAAAATGAGGCGATATCTGTAGTGTTATTAGATCAATTTTGGGATAAGTACGACAGGGAAACGAAAAAACCGCTTCTTAGCGTTGTGCCAATGGCTGTTTGTCCGTTAGAACACGGTTTATAAACTTAATCGGTTGCTTGAGGTGCGCTAAACCACTTTAGCAAGCGGGTCACCATCGTGCGTTTGTTGGCGCGTATTTTCTCAAATTCGCGTTGCAGTTGCGCGGTTAGCTGCGTCAACTCGGCGGCGGTCATCCGTGCGCCATTGACCAACACCCAACCATTACCCAAATCAATAGCTTCGCGAGGGGTACGTTGATAGACCTTTTGATAGGTTTGGGTATAGTCCGTTAGTAACTGTTGTACCTCCATATTGAGGCCTCCACCTTATGCTGTGAGATAAGTTCACTTCTACTATGATATGCTATTTTAGCATAAATCTAATGTGAAATGTGTAAAACATTATGGATTCTGGGCACTGGTTAAACTTCGAACATGCCAGATGCGTTGCAGGGCCGTGAAATGTGTGCCCACCGCCAATACCACCAACAACGGCAACACCCACCCACTAAAGAGCAATATTAAGAGCGCCACGGTGCGCTCGAAGCGCGAAAACAAGCCAATCGAACAACTCAAGCCCAGCCCTTCGGCACGGGCGCGGCTATAGCTGATGAGATAGGCCCCGACCAAGCTAACCAATGCCAATAGCAAAATGGTCTCGTCATTTTGGCGCATTCCATACACCGCTAACCCACCAAGCAAGAAACCGTCTGCATAACGATCCAGCGTGGAGTCTAAGAATGCTCCGAAGGGCCGCGCTGGGCCGCGCAATCTTGCTACTGCGCCATCCAGCGCATCCAGTGGAATACCCACCAGCACAATGACACCTGCTATTATAAGTCGTCCGTCGGCGATGAAAAGTGCCGCTACGCCCACCAACAGCGTGCCAATGATGGTGATGACATCGGGATGGACACCCCAAGCGTTTAGGCGGGCCGCAATAGGATGCAACAAGCCTTTGGTCAAAGCCCGCATCCGATCCGATAAGGTGATAGGCGATGAGTGTGTCATGCGTTTTTCCTCTTGTCAGGTTCTATGAAGTTTGATACGCTGATGTAGCTATTTTTCGGGGCGGTGAGGTCCCGAGTTCAAATCTCGGCGCCCCGACATACCCGCAAAGACCTTCGTCACCTGACGGAGGTCTTTTGTATTGTATAGCCCCCTCGCCACAGATAAAGCCTCAGTTTTGCGAAAGAGATATCTTGCCAGTCCTAGAGTACACAATAAAATACCCTGTTGATACCGGCCACGAAATACTAGTTGACGAGGACTAGACACATGATCATCACGCGGCAAACGGTTAGCGCTCAATTGCTGGCCTATCTCAACCACAATCTCACGCTGGCACAGTTGGTGGATTAGGCCGAAAACACCTTCATTGATGATGTGTTTGAACCCGATGAAGATGTTGAGATACTCAACGATATTCTGGGCTATTTGGCCGCCGCTGATACGGCTCAATTTCCTTTAACATGGGATATTTGCGCCGATTTTCTGGAGAAATTAGGGGTAAGGGTACAAGTCGTCCCGATTGAGTGAAAAGGACGGCAACCATTCGGAATTTCCGGATAGTTGCCAGTATTTGACTATAATCCTGCAACGGCGGGGACGACTTCCTGTGCAAGCGTTTCAAGCTGGCGCAGGTCGTGATAGTTGGGTAGGTTGAGGATGATGTGC
>CAZLPC010000060.1:0-10626 GCA_964561305.1 uncultured Anaerolineae bacterium | reverse complement strand
TGGTGTGGCCAATTGCATCGGGTCATATTGGGCCCATAGCCCATCCATTGCATCCCGAAAAGTAGGAATGCCACTTTCTTTGCTGATGCCCGCCCCTGTCGAAACCACCAGCCGTTGGGCATTGGCGATGATTTGAACAAATTGATCAAACAGTATGTTGTCAGACATGATAAAAACGCCCGCCATTTCCGTTGTAATCCACTAAAATAGCAGCAAGGCCTTCATTTTGCCCGATATATACGCTTCCTGCAATTATGTCTAATTTTATCGCCATTATCTTAGCTGGTTTGGCAGAACGCTCTTTGATCTTAGATGTGGTGAGCTAGGTGATATTCTCATCAATTTTTTAGAGAATTTTTAGGGATTTTTTGTATAAAAAATGAGGGTATATCACCCATTTCAAAATGGCGGAGAATTATAACATGAACATGGAGCAAGCCATCACATGGGCGCTTCGTATCGCCCTTATTGCCATCGCTGGTTTGTTGGTTATGGTCGGAGAACCACTGTTAGCAATTTTGCCGTTTTTCGTTGCTCTGGGTATTGAATGGCGACGCTTTAGCACCGAATAAGTGGAGTTGTGTCTACGCGCTAGGGAAACTTGCCCTAGCGTGTAGTGTATTACTGGGCTACAGCCGTCGTCCGCTACGATCATCGCCAAGCTGTTGACGGGCACGTTTGGAAGTTTCGTTGACCTCTACATCATCAATATAGCCCACAGATTTGTAAAAATCGGCATCATAAGCCCGTGTTTTGACCACCACGGGCATCGGAACCGCATGGCCCATAATAATTGCTTGTTGCTTGGTATCTAGGCGGGCCAACACCTCGCGCAAGCTGTTTGCACCATTTATGCCCGTCAGCACAGCGTTGATGTCGCGTTCGTTGTCTAATAACGCCGTAACCCGTGTCCCAATTTGGCTCATCACCTCTTCATCAATCCCGCTTGGGCGTTGATCCACAACCAACAGGGTTACATTATATTTGCGGAGTTCGCGTGCAATAATGCCAAAAATAGTTTGGCGGGCCACTGCGGGATCAAGAAATTTATGGGCTTCTTCAATCGTAATCATCAGTTGGGGTGGTTCTAGGGCCGCATCGCCAAGTGCTTTTTCGACTGCTTCAACATAGTGTTGATGAATACGGCGTGTGAGGTAATTAGCCACCAAAATATAGGCCGCAATGTTATTGCCATAGCGCCCAAATTCTAGCACGACGCTTTTATGCTGACTGATGAGGCTGATAATTTCGCGCACACTGCTGCCGCTTGCCCCATCTTTTTGCAAAAATCCCCAACGTTCGAAGCGCGACAACCGCCGATGCAGTGCCGTCACCGAGCTACCGCCGACCGGACTGGTGTTGATGAAATCATCCATTTCTTCTGATTCCATCTCTAAAAACTTGCGAATCCAGTCTCTACCCAGTTTTTTATTTAGCATATAAGCTGCATCGATCATTGCATCCGAGAGATCAAGCGTATCTTTTAGCATTTCGATGTCTTGCGGCTCGATCTCGTCATAGCCAATGGTAACAACATAATCATATTTGGCTTGGCGGCGGCGCGATGATTCTTCGTCTAGTGTCAAAATAGAAACTTCTGAGGGAAAGAGTTGCTTAAGCCCTTTGGCTTTGGGGCCGCGCTCATCAGAGACTTCCCAGCCATAATCGTTGTGCATATCAAAAATAAGGCTAACAGCCTTGCGGCGCTGGATAGTGCCCGCCAGCAAAATACGGGTGAGAAAACTCTTGCCTGTGCCGCTTTTGCCAAAAACACCTACCGACCGTTCGACGAGCCGTTGCAAATCAAGATTGATTTGCGTCTGTTCTAGCTCTAGTGGACTACCGACATTGAAATGGCTTTCATCTTCAGGGCCAAACACATCGTTCACGTCTTTTACAGTAGCTGTTTCGACGGGTGTGAAGTGGCTAGGAATGGTTTTTACAGGGCGGGGCTTGTCGTCGCTGTCAATCATCAACATAGGTGCAATTTGCAGCGTGCCATAAGCCGATGTGCCAGCATATACAGCTCGCATAAAAGGGTTGCTCATATCGGGCGGTTGGGCTGCCAGCGCTGCATTAGTAACATTGAGTTGAATGTCAGTAACCATGCAGAAAAAACGTTTGCTGTGTTGGCCGCGCACCACCACATAGCGCCCCACGGCCAAATCTTCAATAATGCTATCGGCCTCTAGCTTAACTTGTAGGCCTTTACTAAGCGAGCCACCAACCACAAGCCCTAGCTGTTGCCGATCATCAAAAACGGGCTGGTTGTGGACATCGCGTGGGAAAAACTGATCAAGTGAGTTGTTGCGGCTAGACATGGCTTATTGCACCGTTATCTTAGATTGAACATCTGTTCTTTAGAGTATACTCATCACCACGCCCGTCAGCAAGACGTGGGGTGCTTCTGCTTGCCTTGCTGAAAAGGCAGCGTTATAATGCCCACAGGTTCGGCGTTGGTAAACCATTAGCAATGCGCTGATATGGCGTTGTGCAAATTGTCGAATGCCGAGTTATATTGTTTATAGTACAGTTGCCAATGCTAATTTTCTTAAAGTGTAGTGCAGCAAATTCTAAAAGGACGCTTCTTATGCAAAAATGGACCGCTTTTCTACTTTCTGGCTTGCTAGCCCTTGCTTTTGTTGTGGGGTTGTTTATTAAGCCCGTGGATAGCGAGGCCAACAGCACCGCATATTGGAAAGCTGAATTTTTTGACAACACAACTGCTAGCGGAACCCCGCTGTTAACCCGCAATGACCGCGACCTCAGTTTTAATTGGGCCGAAGAAGCCCCCGCACCCGGCTTGCCCACTGATGGTTTTTCCGCACGTTGGACAGCCAAATTTGAATTTGAGGCAGGCGCTTGGGCTTTCTCATTGGGTGCAGATGATGGCGTGCGCTTGTGGATTAACGATGAGTTAATGATTGATCAGTGGACTGCTACCAATAGATATGTTGTTCATACTGTTGTTGTCGAGCTAGATGAAGGCATCCATGAACTGCGCGTTGCTTATTTCGACCAAACTGGCTTGGCTGGCATTTCGCTTAATTGGACACCTGCCCCCGTTCAACCTAAAGCACCTGCTTCTGTCAGCGATAACCCGCCGTCTAGTCCTGATCAAGAAGATACCAGTCGTTCGGTTGCTAATGTAACCACCGGACGCTTAAATGTGCGGTCTGGCCCAGCGCTTCAATACGAGCGTATAGCGCAAATTTTCCTCTATGAGCGGTATCGGATATTGGGCCAAATCACCAACGATAGTGGTGAAGTGTGGTATCAAATTGACTTGCGCGATGGCCGCTTGGGTTGGGTAAGTGCCCGCTTCGTGCTGGTAACGGGGAACCAAAACCCACCAACCGCCACCTTCGATCTTGTGCCGCCAGCTGTCACAATTTTTGAAGGCGCGACAGGTCGTACGCTCTATCGTTTAGCTGTGCGGGCTACCCCCTCTACGACTGGTGAAATCATCACTTATGTGGACTATCAATCAGAAGTAACCGTGTTGGGCCGCAACTCGACAAGTGTGTGGTATCGGATTGTTTTTGATGATGAGTTGTTTGGGGAAAACGTGTTTGGTTGGGTCTTTTCGCCTTATGTGGTGCTATTAGACGCTGCGCCCTTTGATGTGCCGTTTGTGCAATAAAACACCTGTTGTTTAGATAATGAACGGCTCTTCAATTGCGAAGAGCCGTTTTTGATCCGTTAGGGCACCAAGCGATGAATATCCCGTGGGAAGAGTGTAGCCAGCCGAATATTATCAAGCTGAAGTAGTTGCATTACAAAACGTTCCATCCCAATGGCAAAACCCCCGTGCGGCGGCATCCCATACTGAAACGTTTCTAGGTAATGAGCATAGGTTTCGGGCTGGTGTCCTATTTTTTCGATAGCAGCCAGATAGTCATGATAGCGGTGCAGACGTTGGCCACCTGTAATCAGCTCTAGTCCACGAAAGAGCAAGTCAAAGCTGTTGCTATAATCTGGTCGGGCGGGGTCTGGATGGGTATAGAAGGGGCGTTTTCGCATGGGATAACCCACCACAAACAAAAAGTCGCTGTTATGGGTATCTTTGGCCCATTGTCCTAGCAAACGCTCGTGTTCGGGGGTTAAGTCGGGTGCGCCAAGTGCATCGTCCACGCCAAATTTGTTGGTTAACAGTTGTTGAGCATCGGCAAAATGAATGTGCGGAAAGATGGGGCGCTCGACAGCATAGCCTATGGCGGGCATGGCAGCCTTTAACAGGGCTAGTTGCTCACCATGACAAGCGGTCAAATAATCCAAAATGCCTACGATCACTTGTGTCACCATTTCCATCACATCAAAATGATCGTTGATGAAGCCAAATTCGACATCTAGGCTGACATATTCGTTGATATGGCGTGTGGTAGCGTGTTTTTCGGCGCGGAAAACGGGGCCAATTTCATAGACGCGCTCGAATACGCCCACCATAATCTGTTTGTAAAACTGCGGGCTTTGAGCCAAATAGGCCGTTTGCCCAAAATGCTCGACAGAGTAAACACTTGCGCCACTTTCAGTGGATGTACCGACTAATTTGGGGGTCTGAATCTCGGTAAAGTCGGCCTGATTCAGCACTTGCCGAAAGCCCTGCATAATACCCGCCGCGATACGTAAGATCGCGCGGCGCTCTGGATGCCGATAGCCAATGACAGCATGATCCAAAAAATAAGGTAATGAAACATTGATTTTCTTTTTGTTTAGTTCTAATGGGGGAACGCCATCAGTTTGATTCTGTATTTCAAAGCTGGCTTCGTGTAATTCATATCCGCCCGGCGCTTGGGCTTCGGCGACGACGCGCCCCGAAAGGCCAATGATAGACTCGACGGGGACGTGTTCTAATGGGGCGGCTTGTTCGGCGTTCAGTACAGCTTGGGCTATGCCGTGCCGATCGCGCAAAATCAGGAAATTGACCTCGCCTAATTGACGCAGACGGTGCAGCCAACCTTGCAGATAAACGACCTGACCGACATGCTCGGCCAGTTGAGACGATAAAATACGTTGTTGCATCACTCGCAAAAATCCTCCGCATTGCTAAGGTGTTGTAGAAATAGGGATGATCTAAAACGCGCCCCATCGTCTAAGGACGAGGGGCGCGGCTCGCGGTACCACCTTAGTTTGCCAGCAGGGGCTGGCCTCTCAGCGAGTGGAGCAAAAACAATGCACACTCTGGCGCGATAACGGGCGCTCCCGTCCACAGCTACTATCCGCAGGGGGTTTCGCTGTAGCGCTCGGCGTGTCTTTCGGTAAGGGCAACAGGCGACGCTCTCAGCAGTGGTCGCTCTCTGTACTGTGCAAAACTTACGTACTTTTCGCTGTCTACGCTTTGGTTATGAAATAGTGCCCTATAACCCTAGCAAAAGGCCGCTTGGCACTCAATTGGCCATTCTAAACAAATTTGGCTAAGGCTTTATTTCAAAACGCGATAACCACTCAACATCACGCGGCATCACGCGCACAGTAGCGACTACGCCTGTTTCGGTGTGTACTTCCTCATCTACAATGCCACGATTATGCAAAAACGAGATCACATCCCCATTTTTGTAAGGGATGTTCACTTCCATCTTCACCATATTGGCTTTTAGGCTTTCAGAGATGAAGACCAGCAATTCTTGTACGCCAGCGCCCGTTTTTGCCGACACATCCACAATGGTTTCATAGTCCTCGGGGTTAAAGTCATGGGGCGGAACAAGTGAGCCACGTACTGGCAAGTCGCTTTTGTTTCGCACCAAAATACGCGGAATTTTTGGCACTTCAATTTGGGCAAGGGTGTCTTCTACAGTTTCGACTTGTTGCCATAAATTGGGATGACTGGCATCCACCACATGCAGCAACATATCGGCTTCGGCAATACCTTCTAGGGTCGCACGAAAAGCCGCAATTAGCGTCGTAGGTAGTTTTTGAATAAATCCAACCGTATCAGAGAATAACACCTCGCGCCCACTGGGCAAGGCAACGCGGCGGGTAGTGGTGTCGAGTGTAGCGAATAGTTGGTCGGCTATATAAACATCGGCATCGCTAATCCGTTTCATCAAGGTAGATTTGCCGGCATTGGTATAGCCGACTAATGCAATCACGGGCATACTGGTTTTGTCGCGCTGCTGGCGTTGGCGCTGCCGATGGGCCCGCACTTGCTCTAGCTCATCTTTTAAGCGTGTAATAATGCGCGAAATTTCGCGGCGGTCAACCTCAAGTTGGGTTTCGCCGGGGCCCCGCAAGCCCACGCCGCCATTACCACCGCGCCCAGCGCCACCACCCGCTTGGCGGGCAAGATGCGTCCATTGGCGGGTCAGACGTGGCAGACGATATTCGTATTGAGCCAACTCTACTTGCAAGCGACCTTCGTGGGTGGCGGCATGTTGGGCAAAAATATCTAAAATCAGTGCCGAGCGATCTAACACTTTCACGTTTTCGCCAAATACCAATTCGATGCCACGTTGGTGGCGTGGTGATAGTTCATCATCAAAAATGACGACTTGCACATTATGGGCTTCGACTTCTGCCTTAATTTCTTCGAGCTTGCCGGGGCCAATGAAGGTAGAAGGATTGACGCGGTTAAGGCGTTGAGATGTGTGTCCAATGACTTCAATGCCAGCTGTATCGGCTAGCAATCCCAGCTCCTCTAACGAGTCCTCGACGCTTAAGATGGGCAGTGTGCCCCTTACCTCTAAGCCGACCAGATAGCCGCGCTCAATTCGATAACTATCAGGAATGTGATGCCTCAAAGCGATAAATTCTCCTTCTTAAGATCCAAATGTATGACGCAGGCGGTCTAATGCACCTTGTAGGTCATCATCGCCAATCCCTAAACTCATGCGAATATAGCCACGCCCGTCTTCACCATACATCGAACCATGCGCCACTGACACATAAGCCTCATTAAGGGCGCGATGCGCATAGGTTTCGTCGCTCATGCCCACTACTTTAGCCCACACATATAATGCGCCTTGTGGGGGGGTGTCCACTTGCAAGCCAATAGTGGGTGCAGCTTGTACAATGAGATCGCGGCGGGCCGCATAGCGAGCATTGCGCTCATTGATCCACTCATCCGATGTGTGATCGAGCGCCACAATACCCGCCTCATAAATGGGCAAAAAATGGCCGCTATCCATGTTGCTTTTTACAGTCAGCAAGGCGCTAATGGCTTGTGCATTGCCTACGGCTGCCCCCAAGCGCCAACCGGCCATATTAAAGCTCTTAGAAAGCGTCATAAATTCGATGGCTACTGATTTGGCATTGGGCGCTTGCAAAACGCTGGGTGCTGGCGCAGGGCTATCAAAAACCACTTCCATATAGGCGTTGTCTGAAGCCAAAAAGATGTCGTTTTCTTGGCAAAATTGAATGGCTTCGGCATAGTAATTGGGTGTACAAAACGCCGATGTGGGATTGTTCGGAAAATTAAGCCACAACAAGCGGGCGCGTTGGCGGTCGGCTTCAGAAACGCTTTCTAGCACTGGTAAAAAGCCGTTTTCTGGGCGCATTGGCAGGGTAACAACACCAGCCTGTGCCAATTGTGCGCCTCCCGCATAGGCCGGATAGGATAAACTGGGCACAAGTACCACATCGCCCACCCCCACCAACGCCAACGTCAGGTTAACGATGCCTTCTTTAGAACCCAACAAGGGTAGCACTTCGGTGTCGGGGTTTAATTCTACGCCAAAGCGGCGTTGATAATAACGGGCTACGGCTTTGCGGAAGGCCGGCGTGCCGCGATAGTTGCTATAGCCGTGCATATCGGGGCGCTGAACGGACTGTACCATTGTTTCGATGACGGCAGGTGGCGGGGGTAGGTCGGGGCTACCCATATCCATCCGAGTAACATGAATGCCTTGTGCCGTTAAATCTTGAATGCGTTTGGTGATGGCCACAAACGGATAGTCGGGTAATGCGGCGATACGTTGGGCAACTGGAAGGGTGCGCGGTGTCGTCATTGCGTGTCTCTCAGCAATAAGATAGATTGTTGGATAAGATACATTTCGACCACTTGGGCCGGACGCGCAAGGCTTTGTGGGCTAAGTTTATCGAGTGTATCTTCGAGTGTGTGCCAATAAGGATAATTGAGGTCTATGATGTCGAGGGCCGGAATGCCCCGCTCTATAAACGGCAAATGATCGTCAGTAATGGGGCCACGCTGGCGCTGAATAAACGTATCGGCATAGCCCATCTCGGCAGCCAATGTCCAAATCGCCTCAACATGTTCTGGGGCGCTATTATACGAGTGACCTTCAATCGGAAACTCTTGCTGATTTGCACCTATTTCTTCAGGATCGCCCGGCGCATAATCATCAATATCTTTCTCGCCAACCAGATCAAACAAAATCATCAGATTAAAGTCCTCAGGCGTAAGGCCAAATTCAGATTCTAAGTTGGCAGCCATATAGCGCGAGCCGATAATCCAGTCCCAGCCCGGAATACGACCATTGTCTTCGGCATCAAAAAACACCAGCCAAATTTGGTCGCTTGGCTCATAATACTCGTTAATGATATAGCCATATTCGAGTAGAACAGCAGTGCTGCTAATGCCGTCATTAGCGCCCGCCACCCCTAACTCCCACACGCTTTGGTCGGGTTCTTCATCAGCCCATAAGCGGCTGTCATAGTGCGAGGCCAACATGGTGATAGGCCCTTCGCCACGTTTAGCGATGATGTTTCGCACTGGATAATCTACCCCTGCGGCCGTATGAATAAATTCTTGGGTCATTACTTCCCAACCGTTGGCTTCCAGCTCGGCGATGATGGCATTGCCCACCGCCAAAATTTCAGGGCTGCCAGTTACATGGGGCCCGCCAATTTCGAGCAGGGTAGCAGCATGATCATAGGCGCGTTGGCCGCTAAAAAACGGTGGTTCGGTGGGTTCTGCCCCATCTTGGGCGTGGGTGGGAGCCAACCGAACTGGACTGCTAGCAAGCATTAACCCTAAAATCAAGAAACTAAACCATAAAAAGTGCAATTTTCTCATTGGTTTAACCTTTAATCGGTGTGTCGAGGGTGGTTAAAAAGATGTCGAGTTCTTGCAATGCGCGTTCGGCGTATGCTTGGCGGCGATCTTGGCGGCCTTTGATGATGTGTTCAAATTTGGGTACAAGATCGAAATTGGCTTTCATAGGTTGAAACGTGTCGGCATCGGCATGGGTGACATAATGGCACAATGCACCAATCATGGTGGTGTTGGGCAATACCCACAACGGCTTGCCTTGCAAAAGCATGGCGGCATTGACACCCGCAACTAGGCCGCTGGCAATGTTGCCTGCATAACCTTCAATACCCGTAATTTGTCCCGCAAAAAACAAGTCTTCGCGGTTATGAAACTGCATAGTAGGGCGCAACAACATCGGTGCATTGAGAAATGTGTTGCGGTGCATTTGGCCGAGGCGGCTAAAACGAGCATTTTCGAGGCCGGGAATCATCTGAAAAACGCGCTTTTGCTCTGGCCAGCGCAGATTGGTTTGAAAGCCCACCATGTTATAGAGTGTGCCCGCCAAATTGTCTTGGCGCAACTGCAACACCGCATGGGGTCGTTTGCCTGTTCGGGGGTCTTTTAGGCCAATGGGGCGCATGGGGCCAAACGCCAGCGAGTCTTTACCCCGCGCCGCAATTTGCTCGACCGGTAAGCAACCCTCAAAAAATTTAGGGTCTTCTTGCTCAAAGTCGCGCAATTCAATCCGTTCGGCATGAACCAGCGCTTCAACAAATGCCTCATATTCATCACGGTTGAGTGGACAGTTAATATAGTCACCATCGGCATTATCGCCGCGATCCCATCGGTTGGCGCTAAAAGCAATATCCATATTGATGCTATCAGCCTCGATAAGGGGGGTCAGTGCATCATAAAAGTAGAGGTATTTTTCGCCTGTTAATTTACCAATTGCTTCGGCCAGCGTGGGCGATGTGAGCGGCCCTGTGGCAATAATACATGGCTCATCAGGGATATGGGTCACTTCTTCGCGCACCAACTGAATACGCGGATGATTGGTAATGGCATTTTCGACATAATCGGCAAAGGCTTCACGATCCACTGCCAGCGCCCCGCCTGCTGGCACAGCCGCCGCTAATGCCCCCTGCATCAGCATAGAATTTAGGCGCACCAGTTCATCTTTCAACAGCCCAGAAGGGCGGTCGGGGAGCTTAGATCCCAGCGAGTTACTGCAAACCAACTCGGCAAGACGATTGGTGACATGGGCAGGGGTGTGCTTTTTGGGGCGCATTTCGTATAAAATAACATCTATACCATGCTCGGCGGCTTGCCAAGCAGCTTCGCTACCCGCCAGACCGCCACCAATAACATGCAATATTTTTGGCATTACCACTACACCTCATGAACGAAAATTTTGTATCATCTCATTGTAGCGCGGTCAGTTTTGGTTGCCTATGCTAGAATCCAAGAGAGAATCCTAGTTTGCAAAAGATTTTATTATAACAGATGGGGTTTAATGATGATTTTTCAACGCATATTACAAGCAGTTTTGCTGTTGATGGTTTTATTTGGGGTTGTATTGGCCAGCCAAGCATTGGTCAGAGATGCGGGCGAAGAAAGTGCCCCCACAGCAACTGTAGCGGCCACACCTGCTGATCTGCAACCTGTGGCATTTACCCCTGCGCCTGTTATCAACGAAA
>CAZLPC010000059.1:0-10723 GCA_964561305.1 uncultured Anaerolineae bacterium | reverse complement strand
CCGTAGGCACACGGGTTCCGCCTACCCAAGTTCCGTTGCCAACCACCAGCATAGTCAGCGCTCCTACTGTCAGTCAATCGGGTGTGGGTACGATGCAAAACATGGGTATATTGCGCGTGGGCGCACGCTTTAATGTGCCTCCCTTTGTGTGGCTAGACGAAACGGGTCAGCTTGCAGGCTATGAAGCCGATGTGGTGCGGGCCATTGCATCAGAAATTGGCGTAGAAGTCGAGTTTATACAAGTAACCGCCGAAACCGAACTACAGCTCTTGCGGGGTGGCGAGGTAGATATACTGATCGGGCAACAAATCAAGTCTAAGCAAAATCATCAATTTATAAATTTCAGCCATACCTATTACGACAATCGGCAAAAAATAGTCATCCGTGAAGGGGATCAAGGCCTCTATCCCAACATTAGCGCATTGAGCAATCAACGGGTGGGGGTGGTGGCCGGCAGCCGTGGCGAAGAAGCTATCAACATTTTCACAGCTTATAATGGTGTGGGTTTTGAGTTGGTGCGCTATCTCTCGCAAGATGCAGCCCTTGATGGTTTAGCAGCCGGTGAGGTGGTGGGTGTCGTTGGTGAATGGGACGACTTGAATCGCGCTGGTCGGCTAGGTATGAGTTACGTGGGCCAAGATGTGCAAATTGATTTATATGGGATTGCCATGCGACGTTATGACGTGAACCTACGTAACATAATCAACCGCACCCTGCAACGTCTATTGCAAAATGGCACACTGGGCACTATCGCGGCCAAGTGGTTTACCGACCGCGATCCTGTTAATTTTGCAGCTTTTATACCCCAATATAATAATCTAACCCAAGATACCCGCACTCTAGCCGAGTTCCCTCCCGATATCCCCTTACCAGCTCGCTCTGTTATTGAGAAAATTCAAGAAGGTGAAAATCTAATCGTTGCTGGCCTCGATTTGGGACAAAGCCCAATTTATTATGAGGGTTATCTCGATAGCATTAACCAAGCGATTATTGAGGAAATGGCACGGAGATGGGGCGTAGGCGTGACATTTGTGCCCGGCACAGTGGGCACAGCCGTTGACTTACTGGCTACCAATCAAGCTGATATGGCCATTGGGGTACGTCCGCGCTGGGATGGAGCCGACCGTGTAGAATATTCAACGCCCTACTTTTATACAGGTAATCGCATCTTGGTGTTAGAAACCGGCCGTTTCAAAGCACTGTCCGATTTTCGGCGTGGCTCTTGGATTGGCTATTTTCAAGATTCGCCTCAAGACCAAACTTACCTAGAAGGCTTGGGCGGCACATTTAGCGTCTATCGCTTTGCCGATAGCCTTGATGCACGCCAAAACTTCGACAGCCGTGACGTAGACGGTTTATATGCCGATACCATTCGGCTATTGGCTTTTATGCAACAATACAGTGGCTATCCGTGGCTATTGCAAGCCCAATCTTTGGGCGAAAACCCCTTCCAGCCCATTACTATTGCTACACCCCGCAACGATGTAGACTTTGCTACATTGGTTAATTGGACACTGAGCGATATGTATTATGACGGCACACTAGAGCGCCTGTGGCGAGAATCTTATGATATCGATCTTTGGGTGACGTATGGGATTGACGCACGGGCATGGATTCCGTTTTATCCCGGCGTAGGCGACTTTTTGACCGACAAACTTGTCAATTAAGCGATAAAAGGCAAGTATGAGGCACGCTTACCCAAAATACGCGTGCCTTGTATGCCTTAAACAGTTGTGGCAGTTTGCGGAGCGACTTGCTGCATTTGCTCGCGGGTGGCAATAAATATGCCGCTCAAAATCAAAGCTGCGCCCATCAATTGCAATGCTACGGGCGTTTCGCCCAGAAAAATAAGCGCCAAAAAACCACTTCCAATTGGTTCACCTAGCACCACCAAACTTACATAACCCGCCGATAGAAAGCCCAGCGCATAATTGAACGAAGTATGCCCAATCAATTGTGGTATAAGCCCCAACAACGCAATCCATACCCATGCTTCAAGCGGTAAATCAGCGACATTGCCAAAATCGCCAGCAACCAGCGCCGCCGCCAATAGCGTAATAGCGCCAGTGGTATAGACTACTGTGATATAAGGTACAACCGCAAGATGACCACGCAAGCGCCGACCAATAATGAAATAGCCAGCTGCTGCAATTGCGCCTATAATTGCCAAAAAATTGCCCAATAATGGCTGGTTGCCGGTGGGCGCAGTGCCCGACGCATCACTGAACGCTACCAACAACCCTCCTGCAAAGGCCAACCCTAACCCAACTAAGGTTTGCCGCCGCAAAGATTCGCCTAAGAAAAACGGAGCCATCAGCGCCACCCACAGCGGATTAGTGGTTACTAATGCGACGCTATTGACCACCGAAGTATACTCTAGTGAGGTGATCCATGCAGCAAAGTGCAGCCCCAGCACCAACCCCGCCAGCAACACCAAAGCCCAAGTGGTGCGCGTCATTTGCCGAATATCGGTGGCGTGCCGTCGCCATGCCCACGGCAGCAACACAAGGCTTGCAATGGTTAAGCGCCCCGCCGCCACTACCAGCGACGGCGCATTGCTTTCTTGGGCTAGCCGAATAAAAATGGCCGCTGTGCAAACAGCAAACAAGCCCACAAACATGGCTGCAAAAGGCTTCCAAGTTAATTGTCCCACAAGATTGTCCTATATTAAGAGTTGATGAGCTTTCATTTTTTGCTCATGTGACAGATGTTATGATCATCATACCCCGCGACCTATCGTGGGGAAATAGCCAAACAAAAACCACGAAGGAGCAAAGCATGGCTTTTGAACTACCTCCATTGCCTTATGCGTTCGATGCCCTAGAACCACATATTGATGCCCGCACAATGGAAATTCATCATGGCAAGCATCATGCTGGTTATACCACCAAACTTAACGATGCCATCAGTGGCACCGAGTGGGATGGTAAATCTATCGAAGAAATTCTACGCAATATCGGCAGCCTGCCCGACAACATTCGTGGTGCAGTGCAAAACAACGGCGGTGGATACGCCAATCATACCCTTTTCTGGGAAACAATGGGCCCCAACGCAGGTGGCAACCCCAGTGGCGACCTTGCCAACGCCATCAATACTGCATTCGGTAGCTTCGATACCTTTAAAGAGAAATTTGCGGCTGCCGCTGCTACCCGTTTTGGCTCTGGCTGGGCGTGGCTGGTCGCAGATGCCGACGGCGGCTTGCATGTCTATTCGACCGCCAATCAAGACAGCCCCTATATGCAAGGCCACACCCCCCTGTTGGGTCTAGATGTATGGGAACACGCCTACTATCTCAATTATCAAAACCGCCGCCCTGACTATATTTCTGCTTTTTGGAATGTAGTGAATTGGGACGTTATAGCCGAAAAGTTCGCGGCTGCCAATTAAGCCCATATTTTAGGCTTCATTCATAGCACACAGGCATGGCAAGCAGTCGCTTCTCATGCCTATTTTTATAGGATCATCGGATGATTACATTTTTTGCGGACGAATGGTTGACAGCCATTTTCTGTTTGGTATAGTCTAATAAACAATAGTGGTGTAAACAGAAAATTTTACCCGAATTAAATTTCGGTGAACTATCAAACAAAAGGAGTGTACTGCTATGACTCATATTATTACCGGTTTGTGCTTGCGTGATGGTGCTTGCGTGGAGGTTTGCCCAGTAGAGTGCATTGTACCCGGTATTCCTGAAGCCGAATGGCCGTGGTATTTTATCGATCCCGATACGTGCATTGACTGTGCAGCTTGTGTGCCAGAATGCCCCTACGAAGCCATCTTCCCTGAAGAGGAAGTACCCACCAGCCACGAATTGAAAGACGGGCAAGTATATGTGGCCTTCAATAACGAGCGCACCACTGGCCCCGGCCATGTTTTCGATCTGACTGAAGACATTCAACCAAACTATGACTTCTTCTCAGAAGGCCCCGGCTATAGCGCCATCGGCTAGTTTTTCTGAGATTGCCCCATCTAAAAAGATCGCCTTGTAGCGATCTTTTTAGATTACCTAAGTCGCTATTTCATGAACTCACTTCAGCATGATCGGGTGGCGAAGAAGTGGTGTTGGCGGTAGATGTAGGCGCTGGGTTTTCTTGGCGTTGGCGCTGAGATGTAAATAGCTCACCATCGAGAGCCGTTCTGGTCGTATCGGCAGCTTTTTGTTGGGCTAGTTCATCTTCTGAAGCTGGCAACCAAAACCCAAATACGCTCCCTTGGCCCGGCTCGCTCTTAAACCATACTTCGCCCTTAAACCGCTCAACAATGGTCTTCACAAGGCTTAGGCCCAAGCCCGTACCATCAATGGTTTCGGTGCCGGGTTGCTTGGCCCGATAAAACCGCTTGAACAAATGCTCTTGCCGCTCGGGAGAAATGCCATAGCCATTGTCGGTGACATTAAACAAAACACGATGTCCAAAGCGTTCGATGCGGGCTTGCACCTTGCCCTTATGTGGGGTGTATTTAATGGCGTTGCCAATTAAATTAACCATCGCTTGGCGCAAATGAGCAAATTCACCCGTTACAATCATCGGTGTCTCGGGTACTTCTAGCGAGAAAACTTGTTGTTTGGCGCGTGCGTCACGCTCCACTCGTGCTGCGGCCTCAATCAAAACGGCATTCAGGTCAATTGGCTCAAATAAAACTTCTATACCCGATTCAAACCGTTCAAGCGTTAACAATTCTTCAATAAGGCCGCGCATTTGCCCTGCCGCGCTTTCAATAGACAATACAACTTGAATGAGCGGCTCAGGAATTTGAGATTGTAGGCGTTTGATAAGTGTCGTAGCATTAAAGACCGTATTCAAAGGGTTTCGTAGATCATGAGAGATCATTCGGATCATGTCAGATTTTAACTGTTCAGAGCGCACTGCATTGCTGTACAATTCAGCGTTCCGAATCGCCACAGCTGACCGATTGGCAACAAAAACTAGAAATCGGCGCATATCGGCGTTAAAATGGGCAGGATGTCGGCTTTCAAGATGCAAAACACCAATCACTTTGTCGTCCACAATTAAAGGAATGGCAAAATGAGAGCGTGATTTTTCGTAGATATGTTCTGCATTGGCGTTAGAGTTAAGATACGCCATATAGATGGGGGTTGCCGTGGCCGCTGCCCGTCCCAAAATGCCACTGCTTGTTGGGATTGGCTCGCGCATAAGGCGAGTAGCATATTGATATGCATAGCCAGCTACTTTTAAAACATAAAGATCATCGTCTTGCAATCGCGCAATTAAGCCCGTATCGGCAGCCGAGCGCCGCATTGCCCAGTCTAGGGTGATGGCCAGCACATGCTCAAGGCTTAGATCACGCTGCAATTCGCGGTCTAAATTCTGAAGAAATTCTAATTCTTCAATACGATTGTTCAAGTCATCTGGTATGTTGGTCATTGCTATGGTTTACCTACATTTTATCTATGACAACAACCATTATACGCTAAGGTCTAGCAAAGAAACGAATTTTTGACAGAATGCCCCATTTGTTCTATCTTTAACAAACTAAAAATGAGTGTAGAAATCCTGTCTTTACGGAGGCAACAAGAATGTCAGATACCACACAAGACCTGATGCAAGGTCTCCTTAATCAAATCAACGCTTTCGAGCGTAGTTTAGAAACTGTTGAAGTTGGCAATGTCCTTGAAATTGGCGACGGTATCGCGCTCGTCAGTGGTCTAACCAATGTTAAAGCCCAAGAATTGGTCGAGTTTGATAATGGCACACTGGGTGTGGCTTTCAACCTTGAAGAAGACAGCGTTGGTGTCATTATTCTGGGAGAATATACCAATCTAAATGAAGGTACAGAAGTACGCGCAACTGGCCGCATTAGCTCTATTCCGGTTGGGCCAGAGCTAGTGGGGCGCGTGGTTAACATTTTAGGTGAACCCGTTGATGGCAAAGGCCCTATTAATGCCAGTGGCGGCTTCTATCCTCTCGAAAAAATCGCCCCCGGTGTAATGGAACGCCGCAACGTGGACACCCCCATGCAAACGGGACTGCGTGTAATTGACAGTACCATCCCGATTGGGCGCGGCCAACGCGAATTGATCATTGGGGATCGGGGTACAGGCAAAACTGCAATCTGCCTAGATACCATCATTAATCAAAAAGATTCGGGCGTTGTCTGCATTTATGTCGCCATCGGCAAGCGGGCCTCCGAAATTCGGCGCGTGGTGCAAACCCTTGAAGACTATGGCGCAATGGGCCACACGATTGTTGTGGTTGCGTCGGCCTCTGACCCAGCTGCCGAGCAATATTTGGCCCCCTATGCGGGCTGTGCGCTGGGTGAGTGGTTTATGGAAAACGGACAACATGCCCTTGTCATTTATGACGATCTTTCTAAGCACGCTTGGGCCTATCGTCAAGTGTCGCTGTTGCTGCGCCGCCCCCCCGGTCGCGAAGCCTATCCGGGTGACGTGTTCTATCTCCACAGCCGTTTGCTAGAACGTGCCGCACAACTCTCTGATGAGCGCGGTGGTGGCAGCCTAACCGCCCTACCCATCATTGAAACCCTGTTGGGCGACATTTCGGCCTATGTGCCCACCAACGTTATCTCCATTACCGACGGGCAACTGTTCTTAGAGCCAGACTTGTTCTTCTCTGGCCAACGCCCCGCTGTAAACATGGGAGTTTCGGTAAGCCGCGTAGGTGGCGATGCCCAAACCAGTGTTATGAAGAAAGTGGCTGGTAAGCTGAAACTAGAGCTGGCCCAGTTCCGTTCGTTGGCGGCATTTGCCCAATTTGGCTCTGACCTTGATGCCGCTACCCAACGCCAATTGGATCGCGGTATTCGTCTAACCGAGATTATGAAGCAGCCCCAATATCAACCCGAATCTGTACACCGCCAAGTGGCGATTATCTTTGCTGGCACACGCGGCTACCTAGACAAAATCGCTGTAGAACGTATTAAGGAATGGGAAGAGAACTTCTTGCGTTTTGTCGAAACCCAATACCCAGAATACGAGAAGAAAATCTACGCAACCTTCAAATTGGATGATGTAGAGTCCATCTTAGTCGAAGCCAGCGAACGCTTTAATGCAACGTGGAGCTAGGGCCCGAATCGGTCAAGCAAGCAGGGGCCGCTGCCCCTGCTTTGAAGGATAAACTGGACAATCTATGGCAACTGTAAAAGAAATCAAAAGACGCATTCGTAGCGTAAACAACATTGCACAAGTAACCCGCGCCCTAGAGGCTGTTTCGGCTAGCCGTGTACGCCGTGCCCAAGAGCAAGTGCTTAATACCCGCGCCTATGCCAGCAAAGCCTCTGAAGTATTGACGAATGTGGCCGCTACGGCACAAGGCAGCGAACACCCATTGTTGGTGGTTCATGACCGCGTAAAAGCCATCAACATCATCCTCATCACCTCAGATCGGTCGTTGTGTGGCTCTTATAACGACAATATCATTCGGGCAGCCGAGCGTTTTGCCGCCAATCATCGAGAGGAAGATATTCGGTGGGTGGCTGTGGGGCGCAAAGGACGTGACCATCTGGTACGCAATGGTTATAACATCATTGCAGAGTTTAATAATCTGCCAACACCCCTGCGCGTTTCGGATATTGTGCCCATCAGCAGCATTGTGCTAGACGACTTCAATAGTGCAACCACCGATCAGGTGTTTATTGCCTATACCGACTTCATCAACACCCTTAACCAACGCCCAACTATCTTTAGCTTGCTGCCGCTTAAGCCCTATGCGCCTAAAAACCCCGTCGAGGCGATGCTGGTGCGCGAGGCTCCCAGTGTCACAGTCTCTAAACGTGACTATTTGTATGAGCCAAGCCCAACCGCTATATTGGACGAGGTGATCCCACGTTTTGTCACGTTGTTAATCTATCAGGCCTTTTTAGAAAGCGCTGCCAGCGAACACAGCGCCCGTATGGTTGCCATGCGGAACGCCAGCGAAAACGCGGCCGCGCTTAGCGGCGACCTAACCCTTGCCTATAATAAGCTGCGCCAAGCGGCTATCACCAGTGAAATTTTGGACATTGTAGGCGGTGTCAATGCGTTAGACCAAGCCAGTGCAAGAGAAGTCAGTAAATCAGCTGACCGTTTTATTGCCGAAGTCGGCACAGCCTTACGTAGCTTGTAATCCACACAGCGAGGAGCTTTGAAAAACCATGAGTGAAGTTGCAGGACATGTTGTACAGGTATTGGGTAGTGTGGTGGACGTGGCTTTTGCGCCACAAGACCCCTTGCCTGAAATTTTCCACGCGATTCGTATCCCGCGTGAAAATGATTTTGATTTGGTGCTAGAAGTACAAAACCACATTGGCAACCACCGCGTGCGTTGCGTCGCCATGGATACAACCGATGGTTTGGCCCGTGGTGTAACCGCTTATGCCACCGGCGATTATATCACTGTGCCAGTGGGTGAGGCCGTACTGGGGCGCATTTTTAATGTGTTGGGCCGTCCCATTGATGGTGGCGAAGCCCCAGTGGTGGATGCCTATTATCCCATCCACCGGGTAGCTCCCCAATTCATTGACCAAACCGCCCGCGTCGAAGTGTTTGAAACCGGCCTAAAAGTCATTGACCTTATCGCCCCTTTTACCAAAGGTGGTAAGATGGGTATTTTTGGCGGTGCAGGCGTGGGTAAAACTGTCGTCATCACCGAACTGATTGACTCCATCGCCAAAGAACACGCTGGTATTTCGGTGTTTGCTGGCGTGGGCGAGCGTACCCGCGAAGGCACACAACTCTATCACGAAATGGAAGAAAGCGGCGTGTTGGGCAGTGTGGCGATGGTCTTTGGCCAAATGAACGAGCCACCCGGCGTGCGTTTGCGCGTGGCCCTAAGCGGTTTGGCTATTGCTGAGTATTTCCGTGATCAAGGCCGCGACGTGCTGATGTTTATTGATAACATCTTCCGCTTTTCGCTTAGTGGTTCAGAGGTATCGGCGTTGCTTGGTCGTATGCCATCGGCCGTGGGTTATCAACCCACCTTAGCTGAAGAAATGGGCCGCCTGCAAGAGCGTATCACCTCGATGCAAGCGGTGTATGTGCCTGCCGACGACTACTCTGACCCTGCCCCAGTGGCAGTGTTTGCTCACCTAGACGGAACCATCGCCCTCACCCGCGAGCTTGCCGCCCAAGCCTTGTTCCCTGCCGTAGACCCCCTTAGCTCAACATCTAAAATTCTCGATCCACTCATTGTTGGCGAAGAACACTATCGCACTGCCAACGAAGTACAAGGTGTGTTGCAACGCTATAAAGAATTGCAAGACATCATCGCCATCTTGGGTGTCGAAGAATTGAGCGAGGACGATAAGCAACTGGTGGCCCGCGCCCGTCGCATCCAAAACTTCCTGACCCAGCCGATGAAAGTTGCCGAACAATTTACCGGCATTGCTGGTAAATATGTGCGCCTAGCTGATACCATTCGTGGTTTCCGTATGATTTTAGACGGCGAGTTAGATCACATTACAGAAGGCTTCTTCTATATGGCTGGTGACATTGAAGAAGTAGTCGAGCGGTATAACCAAGAAGTTAGCAACAACTAACGCGAAAGGATGGTAGCATTATGCCGCTCCATGTAGAAGTCGTGACGCAAGAGCGCAAGCTCTTTGAAGATGAAGCCGTTGATATGGTCATTGTGCCGGGCTCTGATGGTGTATTGGGTATTTTGCCAAATCACACACCCCTATTGACCACTATGAAGTTTGGCGAGCTACGGATTCGTAAGGGTCGGGCCGAAGAAAGTTTTGCGATTTATGGTGGCGTGGTAGAAGTACGCCCCACCAAAGTCACCATTTTGGCCGATGCCGCCGACTTTAGCGCCAATATCTCGCTAGAGGAAGCCGAAGCCGCCCGCGAACGCGCCCAACAAATCCTAGAACAAGGTGTGCCGGTTGACCAACGGGCTCGCTTCTTGCACGAGTTACAACGTGCCGAGCTGGCCATCAATATCGCCCGCAAAACTCGTAGCCGCGCTGGCTCCATTCGGATTCTTACCGACGACGAATAAGCCACTAATGGCTTTAACGAAAGTCGCTGATCCAGTACAATAGAACAAACCGCGCCCCGAATTGCGTTGACGGTTCGGGGCGCACCCATTTATGAAGTGGGAGCTGTTTTACGCCCTATACTGGTGTTCTCAAGAGGAGACAAAATGGGCATTTTTGCGAAAAACTTGGGCATTGATCTCGGCACAGTAAATGTATTGATTTATGGTGGCGGGCAAATCTTATTACAAGAGCCAGCCATGGTAGCCCTGACCAATGACGAGGAAATCCCAGAAGTACGCGCCTTGGGGCAAGAAGCCCGCGACATGTGGGGTCGTCACTCTGATGACATCACTATTGTGCAACCCCTCCGCGATGGTGTAATTGCCGATTATGAAGTGACCGAAGCCATGCTTAGTTACTTTATGCGAAAGGTTAAGGCACGCGGATGGTTCCGCCGCCCAGCCGTTATGGTGTCTGTGCCTTATGTGGTCAATAGCGTCGAAAAACGAGCCGTACAAGAAGCCGCATTGCAGGCTGGGGCCCGCGATGTCTATCTGATCCATGAGCCGTTGGCAGCTGCGATTGGCGCAGGGTTGCCTGTGCATACGCCTGCTGGAAATATGGTACTTTCAATGGGTGGTGGTGTCAGCGAGGCAGCAGTGGTGGCAATGGGAAGTTTGGTGGCAGCCTCGACAGTGCGCGTGGGTGGACAACGCCTAGACGATGCCATCATTAACTATGTGCGCCGCAAATATAGTCTTGTTATTGGCGAACCCACCGCCGAAGC